>JAKSLI010000110.1 GCA_024401305.1 Bacteroidaceae bacterium
GCAAAGTTACAACTTTTACAGGCAGGTTACAATATGCTAACGCGGACGGTTATACCGCTGTGTGACGTGATTCCCTCTTGGTATGTTCGGGGGACAGCAGAACCTGTTCCCATGCCTCTGAAGTTATTTAGTTACCGAAAGACATTTTACTGCTCCAATTAGTACCATCTTCTGTAAAAGCAGACTTCGTGTCAGAAGATGCATTATATACCTTACAGCCATAAGAATATCCACAGTCGGCGAACATTCCTGCCTTATTGGTAACATTTGTCATCACAAAATTATCACTTAGAGTAAGTGTTTGTAAAAAGTAACAATTCCTGAACATCGTATATGTGTTGGTCACATTGGAAGTATTGAAGTGCGACAGATTAAGATAGTTTAGTTTTTGACAATTATAGAACATTGCTTCCATTGTCGTCACTTTGGAAGTATTGAAGCTCGACAGGATAAAACCAGAACTCTTCAGTCCACTACAACCATAGAACATATAACTCATGTCCGTAACTTCTTGAGTATCGAAGTTCGATAGGTCAAGACTCTCCAACGTATTACAGCCAATGAACATTCCCAGCATGGTAGTCACCTTTGAAGTGTTGAAGTTCGACAGGTTAAGACCAGAACTAGTCAGATCATTACACATACGGAACATATTATTCATTTGGGTCACATTGGAAGTGTTGAAGCTCGACAGGTTAATTCTCTTTAGTTTCTTACAATCACGGAACATATTACTCATTCGGGTTACTTTAGAAGTATTGAAACTCGACAGGTCAAAATCATCACTTTCCAGCGCATTACAGCCATTGAACATAGAGCTCATATCGGTAACTTCACTGAAATCAACCTTATCCAAACCTGTGATGCTTTCTACTTTTGAGTAACCTTGGAATAAGCCGACTTCTCCGAATGGTCCATGTCCAATAATCTTAGGTGACGAAGTCTGGATTCTCAAGGTTGTTCCATCAAGTACTTCCCATACGATACCTGAATTGTTCAGCATCTTGTGTGTTTCATCTTCTGCTGTAGGAAGAGTAGTCACATCCGCCTCAATTTTGATTTCGGTAGCTGTTGTCTTACCAAGTTGCAATGCTTTCGCCCATGCATTAGTATTCTCATTGAAATTAATAGGATAAATGTTACTACGTGCCACTGCAACTCCGCCATCCTTCATAGTTATCATGGCCTTTGTCTCTGTTTCACCAGAGATGGTGATCAACAGCGGATTGTGTGTATTGGCAGGCACTGGCACATAGAACGTCTTGCTGCCATCGGTTGGGATGCTAACAGCCGGAGAGACTGTGAGTGTTACCTTCTTCTCCGCATCGGTTGGAGATGATGATGCAAAGGTAAGTACTACGTCATCTGAGATACTGTTTATCGCGCCATTCATCTGCTTGTCAGAAGATACTTCAATACTTTTCACTGAGGTCATCTCTGACTGTGGCACAGTAATAGCCAGGACACCACAAAGGTTCTTGAATGGCAGCACTGTTGTTGAACTCTCGGCATACATAGGCATATCGAAATTTCCATCTCCTTCTGTGTAGCTGTATGAAGCAGGGAGAGTTACGGTTGAGCCATCATACATGCTTGCAGGGAAGTAGGCCTTGTATTTGCCGTCAACAAGTTCTGCCTCATCACCTGTGGCTTCAAGGGTGGTTGATGCACCAGCTGTCGTAGCTTTATAAGCCTTGCCGTTGATGCAGATCTGATCATCAACCTCCCATTGTGCCTTTTTAGCATTGAGGGTGGCACGTGTTGCGCTACCTTCCATTGTAGCGGTGAATTTGAGAGGCTGCTTAACAGTCTCTTCCTTGATAATGTCATTGTCGCTTGAACAGCTGCTGAGCGCTGCTAATGCAGCCACAGCCATATAGAAAAACTTCTTCATTTCAGATGCAGTGTTTTTAAGATTAATACCATCCGGATGTACTTCCGTCTCCATATTCCTCGTTATCGCCTGTTAGACTCGAGCAGATGATTTCCGTTTGATCTACCTCAATGACTTCGATTTGAGGTTTCTCGTAAGTTTTCTTTTTCATTATACTATTGGATTAAAAAAAATATAAGTAATCGCTTAGCATAGCTGTGTCTCCTTGACACAACATTTGCGTGGCAAATATACATATTATATTTTATACGACAAAGGAATTTATTGTTTTTTCAGTAAAAAAGCTTTCGCAGGGGGGACGTCATCCCTCCTTTTTCCTCTCTCTCAGCATTTCCTTGGCACGTGCCACCTCCTTGCGGTGCTCGCTGGCAAGCGCCTTGTTGCGTCCGGCACGGGTGTCGGTGTTGCGTCGCTGCACGTAGTCCACAAGCTGCAGGGTGGTCATCTTGAACGAATAGTAGCATCCACGCACGTTCTGGGCGTAGTAGGTCAGATGCCACTTGTCGTAGAGATCGTTCTTCATCGAGGTGATGTAGTGGCGTGTGCTGAACTCAAGCACACCATCCGAAAGATATTGGGAAGCAACGCACTCGGTGTAGCCATCCATGCGCGAAAGGATGTACTGGTTGGTGATCTTCTTGCAGCGGTCGGGACCTATGATGCTCTTTATCGCCAGGAAGAAGAGGAACAGGGCATAGTCGTAGCGGCGAGTACTCATGTTTCGCACCCTCATGATGTCCTCGTGCCTCACACCCACGAAAGCATGTTTGGCAGCCTTACCCTCGCCCATGTACGAAAGGTACAGCATGAGACCAGTGGTGCACATGTTTCGCAAATCAAAGTCAGGGACGCCAAGGCGCGGCTTGTCCATGCGCAGTCGCCAGCGCTCTTCCTCGGGCACGGCCTTTAGCTTCGCCCAGTATTCCGCGAGTTCGTAGCCATAATTCGAGCGGGCCTTGCGCACTATCTTGTCATAGCCCTTCTCGAGCATGGCACGTTCCCAAAGGTCGTAGTTGTCCTCCCACGCTTTATGGACGTTGTCCTCGACCTTGAAAAAGTCGGCGTATGCCAGACGCCAGTACGCATAGAACGTATCCTCAAAGTCGGGGAATGCCCCCTGGTCCATGTCGCTGTTGGAATCTCTCCTTGCCACAAGGTAATCCTTCAGGAAGTTGCTTTTCTCAAAGTCCTCGTACTTTTCGACGGCAATCTGGCATATCATGAACTGCTCCACCTGGCTGAGCACGATCATGGGACTGTCGATCAGACCATAGAACAATTCGATCGGTAAGTTTACATATCGTCTTCTTGTTTCCATAATGAAAAAAAAAAAATAAAATCTTAAAAATAAAAAGGCGCCGACTCCTTCGCGAAAGCATTGAGCGAGTTTCTACCTCTTATTATATTTTTAAATAATTTATATTTGTTTTTATTACTATGTTATTTATAGATAAAAATATTTATATAGGTGCAGATGCATGTTTAACGTTTGGTGCATCGTTTGAAACTTTTTGCAAAGATAACGAAAATATTCCAGTTTTCCAAGAGTTATTCCCCTGTTTTTTCCTTTCAATAGCACTTTTTTCATTAACAAGGCATAGCACGCATTCGGCAAAGTCCTTGCAAGGAAACGACCAACTCCTTGCAAGGACTTCGGCATCTTCTTGCAAGGAGTTTGCTATATCCTTGCAAGGGGGAGACTGTCCGAAAACTATAGTCGTATAAGTTGAGTAGTTCGGAAGTTC
>JAKSLI010000111.1 GCA_024401305.1 Bacteroidaceae bacterium
TACATGATTCCTCGCTTGGACGACAAGATGCAGATGGTGAAGATGCTTGCCGCTGCCATAAAGAGTGTGTATGCGTCTGTATTCTACAACGACTCAAAGCAATACATGACTGCCACTTCCAATGTTATCGACCAAGAGAAGATGGCTATCGTCATGCAGGAGGTTGTGGGAAAGCAATACGGCGACCATTTCTATCCGAACATCTCTGGTGTGCTTCGTTCGCTAAACTACTACCCTATCGACGACGAAACGGCAGAGGAAGGTATAGCAAGTCTTGCTCTCGGTCTCGGTAAATACATCGTGGATGGCGGACAGACACTTCGCGTTTCACCTTATCATCCAAAGCAAGTGCTGCAGATGAGCGAGATGGAGATTGCCCTTCGACAGACGCAGACTCAGTTCTATGCGCTGGACATGAGCAATGTTACGAACGACTTCAAGGTTGACGACGGCTTCAACATCCGCAAGATGAGGGTGAAAGAGGCTGACGCAGACGGTTCCCTGAAATACATCGCTTCCACTTTTGACCCGTACGACCAGATGATTCGCGACGGAATCTATGAAGGCGGACGAAAGATAATCTCCTTCTGCGGAGTACTTCAACACGGAGTTTTCCCACTTCCTGAACTGCTCCAGCAAAGTATGAAGCTCGGTTCGGAGGCTATGAAGCGACCTGTTGAGATTGAGTTTGCCTGCAACATAAACGACGACAAGACTGGCGAATTCTACCTTCTCCAGATTCGTCCTATCGTGGATTCAAAGCAAATGCTCGAAGAAGACCTTCAGGCTATTCCTGATGACGACTGCATAATCCGCTCGCACAACTCTCTTGGTCACGGCATTTCAGAAGATGTTTACGATGTTGTCTATGTGAAGACTCCAGAGAACTACACGGCAATGAACAATCCGAAGATTGCAGATGAGATTGAACGCATCAACAGAAAGTTCCTTGCTGAAGGCAAGCAATATGTCCTTGCTGGTCCTGGTCGTTGGGGTTCTTCTGATTATTGGCTTGGCATTCCTGTGAAGTGGCCACATATCAGCGGAGCTAAACTCATCATCGAGCTTGGATTGAAGAACTTCCGCCCTGACCCTTCACAGGGCACACACTTCTTCCAGAACCTCACTTCTTTCGGCGTTGGTTACTTCACGATAAACAACCACACCGGAGAAGGACTTTTCCGCAACGAGCTTTTCGATTCAATGCCTGCCGTCGAGGAAACAGAACATGTTAGACATGTGCGTTTCGACAAGCCTCTTAAGATCATGATGGACGGTCTTCATCAAGAAGGTGTTGTTGTGATAAAAGACTAACACAACACGAGTTAGGCACAAACTCAACACGAGTTAGATACAAACTCAACACGAGTTAGATACAAACACGCCCCGAGTTCCTTACGAACACGGGGCGTATTTCATTTTATTGCAATTAGAAGTATCTTCTGAAACTTTCAAAGATTGAGCGCCAAACGGACTTGTCTTCCTTGAAATTGTCTGAATCGCGCATCTTCTCAAGTGCTGTCTTCTCATCTTTGGAGAGAGTCTTTGGCACATAGACGCTGATGTTTATAATCAAGTCACCATTCTGATAGCCGTAACCTCTTACTGGAGGCAGACCTTTGCCGCGCATTCTCTTTACAGTTCCCGGCTGAGTGCCTGGTTCTATTGTCATGCGGAGTTTCTTGCCGTCGATGGAAGGAATCTCTACGCTGCCACCAAGAGCTGCCGTTGGGAAGTCGAGAAGGAGATTGTAAACAAGGTCCTGACCATCGCGGATGTAAGTGTCATCCTCTGCCTCTGTGATGATAACCTGAAGATCTCCAGGAATACCACCGTGCATGCCCATGTTTCCCTTGCCGCTTACAGGAAGAATCATACCTTCCTGAACGCCTGCTGGAATCTGGACTTCAATGACCTCTTCCTTATCAACAAGACCTGTGCCGTTACAATGCTTGCACTTGTTCTTGATAATCTTGCCTTCACCACCACATTGCGAACAAGTCGTTTGAGTCTGCATTTGACCCAAGAAGCTGTTCACAACCTTGTACTGAACGCCTCGTCCGTTACATGTTGGACAAGTTTCTGCCTGACTGCCTTTTTCAGCACCAGAGCCAGAACACTCAGGACAAGTCACCTTACGGCGAATCTTGAACTTCTTCGTACAACCATCGTGGATTTCCTTCAGCGTGAGCTTTACGCGGATGCGAAGGTCTGAGCCTTTGTGAACTCTCTGCTGAGAACCACCGCCACTAAAGCCGCTGCTGAAACCGCCAAAGCCGCCACGACCTCCGAACACATCTCCAAACATCGAGAAGATGTCGTCCATAGAGAAGCCGCCGCCACCGAAGCCTCCAAAACCGCCATCGCCAAAGCCACCAGGACCTGCGAAGCCAAACTGGTCGTACTGCTGACGCTTCTGTTCGTCGCTAAGCACGCCGTAAGCCTCTGCCGCCTCCTTGAACTTCTCTTCAGCCGCTTTTTGCTCAGCCTCTGATTTGCCAGTCTGTCGGTCAGGGTGATATTTGATGGCAACCTTGCGGTAAGCCTTCTTTATCTCGTCTGCTGTGGCAGTCTTGCTGACGCCAAGCACTTCATAATAGTCTCTTTTCTGTGCCATAATCAAGCCTCTCCCCCCAACCCCCTCCCCCTAATAATGGGAGGGGGAGGAATATGTCTTGTAAGGAGGAATCCCATACTCACATATTACACTCATCTCCTATTAAGGAAAGATTCGGTGGGGAATTATTATTTAAATTTTTGTTCTATCTTTTCTATTGTTTCATCAGGATAATGAAGAACCTCATCATTAGTGAATCTTATTACTTCAAAACCATGAGATGACAAGAAATCTGTTCTAATATTATCTAACTCTTTTTGCCTTTCACTTTCATGATAGCCACCATCTATTTCAATAACCAGTTTATTTCTGAAACACACAAAATCGACTATGTAGTCACCTATAGCATGTTGTCTGCGGAATTTTATGCCCTTGAAACTGCTTCGAAGCAAAATCCACATGACTCTTTCTGCATCGGTAGGATTCCGCCTTTGCTCTTTTGCCCTGTCTTTCAAGCACGAATAATGTGATTTTTCCGCAGTAGCAAAACTTTCTGCATGCTGATATCCTTTAACTTCATATATCATAAAACTTCATAAACTAGTTTCATCGATAATAACTATCTACTCCCCCTCCCATTATTAGGGGGAGGGGGTTGGGGGGAGAGGCTTCCTACTGTCCTACTGCCACTTTAGCGTGACGAATCACTTTTTCATTAATCATATAACCAGTCTGAACGCAGTCGATGACCTTGTTCTTCTTGTCTTCGCCCATTCCCGGAACCATAGCTATTGCTTCGTGGAAGTCTGTGTTGAAGTCGGCATCGGTAGTATCAATCTTCTTTACGCCGAGAGAGTCAAGAACCTTCTCAAACTTCTGGAAGATCATGTTGATGCCTTCACGAACAGCCTCGATATCATC
>JAKSLI010000112.1 GCA_024401305.1 Bacteroidaceae bacterium
GAAGAGTTTGTTCCTCAGCGTGCCGTGGCAGGTCTCACAGGTTGGATTGACTGCTTTGAGAATGCAGAACTCAAAGGAACTGTCTTTGCAGGTGGAGTGAATGATCCTGGTGACATAAAGGAACATCCATCATTGCAAAAGGCTTACGAGATGGGTAAGTCTATATAAATGTTAGACTTTGCAGCAATAGACTTCGAGACAGCTAACACAGAAAGGTGTTCTGTCTGTAGTGTGGGAATAGTAATCGTGAAGGATGCCTAAAGGCGGTCTTCAAGGTTTATCAGATGGACTATCCCGAATATGAAATTCTGAAGCATGACGCAGAGAGATTCCAGAAAGGAGATCTTCCTCTGTCAAACCTGCTCAATAAGTATTGCTCGTATATCGTCGCAAACAATTAAGAGGGTAATCATCCTTCAAGAGACTCTTAACAACATCTTTAATCACATTCCTGTTGGTAAATAAAGGCTCCCGACATACCATTCAAATAAGTCCTTGCACGGACATCGCCAACTCCTTGCAAGGACTCGGGCAATTCCTTGCAAGGAGTTCATCGATTCCTTGCAAGGGGTATTTCCTATGCTAAATAAATAAATGGATCGAGTGCGGGGGGAGATTTTTTTGGAAAAAGTGACGGTAATATTTGGTAGTCCTTTAGGTCCTCTCGACATTTGCGGAGGCAATACGAAAAAATGTTAGACGAGTATGATATTTATACGGCATTTATTTCGTATCTTTGCAAGCGACATTACACCTAAATGGTTTCGTGATGGTGTGGCTGCTGCCCTACTCGCTCCTACCACCGTTAATCAGCAGAGGTTTTACTTTGAGTGGATAAAATAACAACAAACAATATAATCGGATATGACAAAACAAGACATCAGCGTACTCGGCACAGAGAACGCATTTGATTTGATAGGCAAAGAGTGGATGCTCGTTACAGCCGGTACAGAAGATAAGTTCAACACTATGACGGCATCTTGGGGTGGCGTGGGAATCCTTTGGAATAAGCCTGTGGCATTCCTATTCATCCGCCCAGAACGTTACACTCATGATTTCATTGAAGATAATGACCGTCTGACTCTCTCATTCTATGGTGAGGAATACCGTAAGGCACTTCAGCTTTGTGGTACAAAGTCAGGTCGTGACACAGACAAGGTGAAGGAAAGTGGCATCACGCCTTTGAAGCTGGAATCAGGTGCAATGACATTTGCAGAGTCACGTATGACTCTCGACTGCCGTAAGCTCTTCAAGACCGAAATGACCGAGGCGAACTTCATTGACCGTGAGATTATAGAGAAGCAGTATGGAGCTCATGGTGGCTGGCATACCGTTTATGTAGTCGAGATTGAAAGTGTTTACACAAAGTAACTTGTAAAACTTCCCAACTTCTCAGCGGACAATGAAGACAATATTGTTCTTACACGGATTCTTTGCAAGTGGAAGCTGCATACCTGCAAATGCTTTACGAGAGGCGTTTGATGGGAAGGTTCGTGCACTCACTCCCGATCTGCCGATGCACCCTAAGGAGGCACTGGAGTTCATACATCAGCTTTGCGATAAGGAGAAGCCCGACTTGTTGGTTGGCAATAGCAACGGCTCGTTCCTGGCTCAGATCATTGCGCCTATCGTTGGCGTTCCTGCCTTGCTGGGTAATCCACATCTGGAGATGACAGAGTTTCTGAAACCTCGTATCGGTGAGCACCAGTATAAGGCACCTCGAATGGATGGAAAACAGGACTTCGTGATTGACGAAGAGCTTATCAAGGAGTTTGAAGAGTTACAGCAGGAGCAGTTCAACTACAGCAATCCGTATTGGAAAGATAAGATTTGGGGGATCTTCGGCCAGCAGGACACATTGGCACATTACAAGCCTCTGTTCATGGAGCACTACAACAATGCTTTCGACTTCCCGGGTGGTCATACACCAACGGCAGAAGAGGTGAAGACATGGTATGTGCCTCTTATCGAGAAGATGCTGATGGTTTACGAACGACCAGAAGAGCGACACTTCCAGCACTTCAAAGGCGGTAAATATCGTTTTGTCCGTACTGCATTCGACTCAGAACTGACGCACGAAGTAAGAGTAGAGCCAAGTGAGCTTGAGCTATACCTTACGAGCAGGAAGAAGACCGAAGGTCAAACTAAGGAACGTATGGTTGTCTATCAGGCACTCTATAGCGAACAGAACTACTGGGTACGACCCGAAAAGATGTTCTTTGAGAAAATAACGAGAGACGGAAGAACATTCAGCAGATTTACGGAGATTGATAACGAGTAGATACAGAAACAATTAGAATGATGGAGCAAAATAACAGCTGTCCAGTAGTGCTCTATACTGCACCAGATGGCACTACTCAACTGGACGTCAAACTTGAGAATGAGACGGTGTGGCTGAGTGTAGAACAAATGGCCATGCTGTTTGACAGAGATAGATCAGTAATAGGTAAGCACATTCGAAATGCATTTCGCGAAGGTGAACTTATCAAGGAAGAGGTATGGGCAAAATTTGCCCACACCACTCGCCATGGTTCTATGGAGGATAAAACACAGACATCAGAACTTGATTATTATAACCTTGACGTAATCATTTCTGTTGGTTATCGCGTTAAAAGCATTAGAGGTACGCACTTTCGTCGTTGGGCAACCACGACCCTCAAGCAATACCTCGTCAAAGGATACGCAATCGACCAACGTCGTCTTGACCATTACAACGAACTGAAGGACGTTGTGAAGCTGATGTCACGTGCCATCTCGCTGCAAGATAAAGTGACGAACGAAGAGTTCGGAGGGCTCTTCAACGTAATTGGTGATTACGTCTATGCGCTTGACACCCTTGATCGCTACGATTATCAAGAACTTGTGGTTGACAAAACGACAACAGATGAACCCTTTCATGCCACATACGACAATGCCATGGAGGCTATCAACGGACTGAAGGAGAAGTTTGGTGGTTCCGCCCTCTTTGCTAACGAAAAAGACGATTCATTCAAGAGTAGCATCGGCCAGATTTACCAAACCTTCGGTGGCGAGGAACTCTACCCTTCTGTCGAAGAGAAGGCAGCCATGCTCCTCTATCTTGTCGTCAAGAACCATTCGTTCAGCGATGGTAACAAGCGTATAGCCGCCATGCTCTTCCTATGGTTCCTCTCCAAAAACGGCATCCTCTACGCATCCGATGGTCACAAGCGCATAGCCGATAACACTCTCGTTGCCCTCACCCTCATGATTGCTGAAAGCCGAACGGAGGAGAAGGATGTAATGGTAAAGGTTGTGGTGAATTTGATAAATCAGGAGAATCAGTAAAATTCTTCTAAAACAAATATGAAGCTATTGATAA
>JAKSLI010000113.1 GCA_024401305.1 Bacteroidaceae bacterium
TCTTTCTGTGCCTGTTCAGCATCTCGCTGGCGGTCACGCTCGCGCTTTGCCTTCATGTCGGCAATCGTGGCGTCGTCGAGGATGCGAATGGCACCGCGCTTCAGACATTCCTGCAGTTCGTCGTAGCCGAAAGCCTGTCCCTGGACATTGAAGTCTGATATGCTGAATTCATAGTCCACGCGAAGAGTGTGGCGTATCTGCTTCTGCTGAAGTCGGTTGCCCTTGCATTTTAGCTTGAGCAATTTTCCTATCTCGTCAAATTCCTGTTGTGAGTATTTGTTTCTTCCCATGTTCTATTGTGCTCGATAATAACTTGAAATCTTTCCCTTGTAACTTATTTGCAATGAATCCTTTAGCAGCATGACGAGGTCGCAGGTGTCGCGTTCGCAGTTGGTGTTGGCAATCTTTCGCAACATGTTCGGGTCGTTTGGGTCGATGATGGAATCTGCTTCAGAGAAAATTATTTGTCCGAACGCTACTTTCCACGAAGCGTAATTGCTGCCAGCAGGATATGAAACGTATGGGTTGTCGTCATTGCCGAGGAAGTTCGTGCCAACGGTGGCAGCCCTGCCGCGTCGCATCAGTTGGAAACCGCGCTCCACAGGCTGCATGTACGACCGGATGATGGAATCGACATTGGCGTCAGGATCCTCAAGCATTATCATGGCGCGAGCATTCTCCTTTTCTTCCGGCATTACCTGATGCACCCATTTGCCCTTTATGAGGTCCATGTTGATGACGATGTCGGCAACGGTCTTGTCTTTCTCGTTGAGCATTACTGCGCACCAATCTCCCGGTTCAAGCTTGCCGATAACCTTCCTCTTCTTGAAGGCATGCAGGACATTCAGTTTCATCGGCTTGCCTTCAAGGTTGTCGGTTGGTATCATTACCACGAAAGTATCGTTGCATCCCTCGCAGGCAAGTCCGTAGATCATGCCGTCCTTTATCTCTATGTCGTTCTTTTTTGCAGTGACGGTTTCAGGCTTCTTCTCCTGCTTCCCACAAGCTATCATTATGAAAATGGAGAGGAAAATAGTGTATATGGAACTCGTTTTCATTTGATTTAGGATTGGTAAAATCGAATAATTTGATGCAAAGATATAAAAAGTTTATAGTTTATGGTTTATAGTTTACGTTTTTTTGTTAATTTTGTGGCAAATATTATAAAGACGTCAACCTAACGCTTATGAAGAAAAAGATACAATTCAGTCTCGTTTATCGTGACATGTGGCAGAGCTCAGGTAAGTTCCAGCCACTAAAAGATCAGCTCGTTCGCGTAGCTCCAGCTATCATCGACATGGGCTGTTTCGACCGCGTTGAGACAAACGGCGGTGCATTTGAGCAGGTTAATCTCCTTGCTGGTGAAAACCCTAATGAGGCAGTGCGTGCGTTTACAAAGCCTTTCAACGAGGTGGGCATCAAGACCCACATGCTTGACCGTGGCTTGAATGCGCTCCGCATGTATCCGGTTCCAGATGATGTGCGTGAGCTTCAGTATAAGGTTAAGCACGCTCAGGGCGTTGACATCCCTCGTATCTTCTGCGGACTCAACGATGTGCGCAACATCATCCCATCAATCAAGTGGGCTAAGGCTGCCGGCATGACTCCACAGGCTACCCTCTGTATCACTACATCTCCTGTCCACACCGTAGATTACTACATGGGCATCGCAGAGCAGGTTATCGCTGCCGGTGCTGAGGAAATCTGTTTGAAGGACATGGCTGGTATCGGTCAGCCTGCAATGCTTGGTGCACTTACAAAGGCTATCAAGACAAAGTGGCCTGACATCATCATCCAGTATCACGGACACTCTGGTCCAGGTCTCTCTATGGCATCTATCCTTGAGGTCTGCAACAATGGTGCTGACGTTATCGATACAGCCATCGAACCACTCTCATGGGGTAAGGTTCATCCAGACATCATCTCTGTTCAGAGCATGCTCAAGAACGAGGGCTTCGAGGTGAAGGACATCAACATGAATGCTTACATGCAGGCTCGTTCGCTCACTCAGGAGTTCATCGACGACTGGCTCGGACTCTTCATCAACCCAGGCAACAAGCACATGTCATCGCCCCTCCTCGGTTGCGGTCTTCCAGGTGGTATGATGGCTTCTATGATGGCTGACCTTGCCGGCATCCATTCTGCAATCAACAATATCCTCAAGAAGAAGGGCGAGAAGGAATACACTTCAGACGAAATGCTCGTGAAGCTCTTCAATGAGGTTGAATACGTATGGCCACGCGTTGGTTACCCACCACTCGTAACTCCATTCTCTCAGTACGTGAAGAACATTGCCCTCATGAACCTTCTCACTATGGCTCAGGGCAAGGGCCGCTTCGCTATGATGGACGACTCAATGTGGGGTATGATCCTCGGCAAGTCTGGTAAGATTCCTGGTGAGATTGACGCAGAACTCGTCAAGATGGCTAAGGAGCAGGGACGCGAGTTTACAGACGCTGACCCACACACTCTCCTCAAGAACGCTCTCCCAGACTTCATCAAGGAGATGGAGGAGAACGGTTGGGATCGCGGTCAGGACGACGAGGAACTCTACGAACTCGCCATGCACCCAGAGCAGTATCGCAACTACAAGAGCGGCAAGGCTAAGGAGAACTTCCTCGCTGACTGCAAGAAGATCCGTGAGCAGAAGGCTCAGCAGGGTGGTGTTGGCGGCAAGGCTTACTATGATCTTGGTGCCATTGAATCAGGACAGATCTACTTCGAGTTCGCTACAGAATGTGTTCTCCACGACTGTATCGAACCACTCGTAGGCACCAAGTATGAGGTTGCTCAGCCATTCTGCTACATCCTCACTTCATGGGGCGAGATGTGTCCAGTACAGATTCCGTTCGCAGGCAAGCTTGATGAGGTATGCGTAAAGCAGGGTCAGAAGGTCACTCGCGGCACAAAGATCGCTACACTCATGAAGGTGTAACCCTGAAAGTCAATCAGAACTGACAAAATAAGTATCAATCCCCTCCCGCCTTTTTTTCTAGGTAGGAGGGGATTTTAGTAACTCCTTGATAGGATCATAGGGACAGGTACCGAAGGATCATAGGGACAGGTACCGTAATCCGCCGATTTCTATGTTGATGAAATGAGTCAAAGGACATTCCCTTGACTTAGTGACTTTCGTTTCTCGCTATCTGTATTGTTTTCTCGCAGAAGGCGCGGAAGGCGCAGAGGAGAT
>JAKSLI010000114.1 GCA_024401305.1 Bacteroidaceae bacterium
CCCTGAACTCCAATCACCTTTCGATCAACTGAGAGAGGTGGACGGAGACGGTAAGGAATGGTGGAACTCGCGAAAACTTGCGAGGGTGATGGGCTATGGCAAGTACTGGAACTTCGAACGTGTTATAGCGAAGGCTCAGGCATGGACTTCGCAGAAGGGCTATCCACTTATAGAGCATTTCCGTGAGATTACGGAGATGGCAGAGCTAGGCAGTGGAGCCATAAGACAGGTGACGAGCATCATGCTCTCACGTGCTGCGTGTATGGCGGTAGCAATGAATGCCGACAAGAAGAAGGACATGGTGAAGGTGGCACAGGAATATTTCAGCGCTACTATCACGCCAGAACTTATGGCAAAGAGTCTGGAGTCAACAATAATGTTGTACAAAGGCGCAAAAGGCAAGACACAGGTTCAGGTTGTCTTTGATACAAATACCTTCTGGCTTTCACAACAGAGGATGGCAGAGTTGTTTGGGGTGACTCAGCAGGATATAAGTCACCACCTTCAACAGATTGATCAGAGTGGCGAAATCCATTTGTCCGAAGGTTACAAAAAATATTTGTATGCTTCGGAACAATGGTCGGAGAATGTTGCCATGTACAACCTCGATGTAGTCATTGCCGTTGGTTATCGTGTGAACAGTTATGAGGCAACACAGTTCCGCATCTGGGCAACACAGGTGCTGAAAGAATATCTCACAAAGGGTTTTGTCCTGGATGATGATCGTTTGAAGGGAAAGAATGTGTTCGGTGCTGATTACTTCGATGATTTACTTGACCGCATACGCGAGATCCGTCTTTCTGAGCGACGTTATTATCAGAAGATTACCGATATCTATAGCGAGTGTAGTTCTGACTATGACAAAGACTCGGAAGTAACGCGTACCTTCTTCAAGATGGTGCAGAACACTATGCACTATGCAGTAACACAGAAGACGGCCGCAGAACTTATCTATGAACGTGCAGATGCAGAGCGTCCACACATGGGATTGACCACATGGAAGAATGCTCCTGATGGTAGAGTTGTCAAGTCGGATGTGACGAAGGGCAAGAACTACCTGAGTGAAAAGGAGATTGATTCGCTTAATCGCCTGAGTAGTGCATTCATCGACATCGCTGAGCAACGAGCGCAAGACCATATTCTGATGACAATGACTGATTGGGCTGATTTGTTGAAAAGATACATGGACTTGAATAACCGTCCTCTGCTTCCTGATGCCGGACGCATAACACACGAAGAAGCCATGGAGAAGGCTTTTTCCGAATATGACAAGTATCGCATCATTCAGGATCGCGAGATTATGTCTGACTTTGATAAGCAACTGAAACTCTTATTTGGAGAGTAACACGATTTTTTTATGTGGAACATAGAATTAACAAAATCAGATAAACGGCTTTGCCGCGAACTCATTCATGTTGGTTTGGAACGTGAATGTAGGAAGTTTGTGGAGGATGTGCAGAAGATTACCTCTAAGCCGATTCCTTTGGCAGAACTTAATGCCTCTTATCAAGAAGAAAGTGGGGGAGCAGTCGAAGGCCCTTGGCACAAGCAGTACATAAAGATATTTAATAAGGTGCGCTCATTTGACAAGCATGTGGCAAGGCGTTATGATGGCATAACAGGTGGTCATTACCTTGATGCTGTGCTTGCTCTGTATTGCGATGATCTCGTAACGGATGACGAAATCAGCCGTTTCAGCGAGAAGGTTGAAGAGTTCTTGAAGAGGTATAAAGAATCATTGTAATATATTTATGAACAAAGATAAGAAAGAAGAATTAAAGAAGTTGTTCTCGATTATTGACGAGAAGAAGTTTCTGAGGTTTGCCAAGTCGTATGCTGGCAAGGATGATGCATTTGCGGATGCTATCTTCGAGCATTTTCTGCCTGCGGATAAACCTATTGATTATAAGACAATCATAGCCGAATGCTTTGCCCATAAAAAGAAAGGTAGGGCATCGTCTTGGAAACTCAACTATGACTGGGCGGTGATTCGCAAGGAGTCGAAGCGGGTGATGAAGCAATTGCAGATGATGGCTGATGGCGGAGACTATCCATCTGCTATTGATGGTGCCTTGCTGTTCCTCGAAACGTTGTGCAAGTACTTTCGCGATGATAATTTCGGCTATGACTATAATACTTACGAAGGCAAGGATTTCAGTAACCGTACAGCATTGGCTATCGTACGCAAGTTGCTGCTTTCGGACAACGCAGAACTGACCAAGCAGGAAAAACTTGGCATTGTAGAGCGTCTGAAGAAGATTGACAAGAATGGTGTGATTGATGAATATCTGGATGGCGATGTTGAAGAACTGATTGACGATGCTCAGGAAGATTTGTTGGATGACGAGCAGATGCTTGTGGCATTGGACGAAAAGATTGCCGCAGAGAAGTATGAGCATTGCAAGGCTCCTCTGATTATCCAGAAGACTGAACTTTTGGGAAGTATGAACCGGAAGGATGAAGCGGAGAAACTATTGAAGCAGAATATGCACATTGAGGAAATACGCAAGTATGACCTTGATCGGTTGATTTCAGAGCAAAATTTTAAAGAGGCGGTAAAGAAATGTGAAACTTACCTCAAAGAGAAGAATCATCGCACTCAGGTGTGGATGGAGTACAAGCTTGCCATTGGTGAAAAGATGAAGGACAAAGATCTGATGCGTCCTGCTTTGCAATGGCTCTGCGTCTATGCCAATGCTTACACCGAAACAAGGATGGAGTATTGTACAAGGCTCAAGGCATTGTGTGATAAGGAGCAATGGCTTAAGGTTCGTGAGGAGCTGATTACGGAAATGGTAGATAAAACCGATCGTAAAGAGCTCGGTTTCTGGCTATTGAAACAGGAGGGGTTGAGCGAACGGCTCTACGGCTATGTGTCAAATCTTTCGCTTTATACCAGTTATTGGGATAAGACGGCAGGCGGTGAAATGCTGAAATACTATGCTCTCTTTGCGGATGCTTTTACTGGTGAACAACAAGATGCAATAGAGAAGCGCATATTTGATGCCATTCTGAATGTTGCGGCACATTCTAAAAC
>JAKSLI010000115.1 GCA_024401305.1 Bacteroidaceae bacterium
GGGATTAGAACTGGCGGAATTCAAGTTTTTTCGTTGCAGACTTCAGCGTCATTCTTGAGCCGTCGAGATGCTCTATCGTGAAAGGTGCAGAGATGTCGTCGATGCCGAAAAGCACAAGTTGCGTAAGGTCTTCGAGCGGCACATCCTGATAGTCAAATGCGACATGAGGAGAACTTAGCTGAAGTTTATTGTTATCGCGTTCGAAGCGCAGGATGTAGTAGTTGTTTTCATAATCCTTATCCTGCAACAGAAGCATCTTGCCCTGTACATTCCAATAGATATTGGTTTGCTCCGGTATGCTATCGTTCACGCGAACAAGATGCCAAGCACCGTCAAAATCTGCGTTTCCTGAGGTTTCCAATGTACAAGAAGCGAAGATGAAAAGCAAGGATGCCAGCAGTGAATATATTATTTTCTTTTGCATATTGCGAAATCTGGTTGAATTCAAAACTAAATGTGCGAAATTTTACTTATATATGTGCGGGATATTACTTATAGATTGTCTTGCGCACTGTAACCTGCGCACCAGAGTTATTGCCGTGGATATTGCCACGATCAAGACCAATGGCAGCAGTCACTTCCCAATGTTTAGGGAATTCGTAAGTTGCTTCAGCCATGAAGTTGAAGCTCTTCTTGTAGCCATTGTAAGGCTTGGCGTAAGTTCCCATGCCGTCTTGCAGCGAAGCAAGCACGCGATATCTGAGTTCGTCCGTCGGATGACCGCCAAAGCCGATGTGATAG
Organism: Bacteroidaceae bacterium; assembly: GCA_024401305.1. Lineage (GTDB taxonomy): Bacteria > Bacteroidota > Bacteroidia > Bacteroidales > Bacteroidaceae > Prevotella. Next base: position 742 of record JAKSLI010000115.1, read on the forward strand.
GCAGCGAAACGATTGTTCTTCACTTCGAGGCGACCGTCGCTGTTGTAGATTGGCGAAAGATAGAACGGATTGCCGAGCACCTGTCCCCAATGCTGATAAGGGTTCTGAAGATAATTGTTGTAATAATTGTCCTTGCCGCAGATGTGGTCAGGGACATCTATCGTATGATCGTGATAGATAGGACCGCTTTGGTATTTCGTGTAAAGACACTCAATGACCATGGAATCAAACCAACTGTGGAGATTGCTCTTCCAGTCGAAACCGAACATCATGTCCTTGAGTTTGTACATGAAATAGCGGCGATCCTTTGCCTGCATCCATTCTTCGCCCTTGCCATAGCCGTCGTAGTCAAGGAAGAACATCTGCGAATGGTCGTCAAAGAAGTGGTCAAAATATATTCCAGCCGACCAATAGTCGTTCTTGTAGTCGAGTCTTCCCATCCAAGAGCCGAGCATGTTTCCTGCTATGTTATGATAGAGCGTATCGACAACCTCTCCCCCACTCGATGTAGGAAGGAATGCATTCCAGAAAGCCTTTGGACCAGACTCATGCTCTGCCTTATACAGCGTTCCATCGACATTCTCAAGATGCGAAGTACCACCGAAGACAGTAACCATTTCCACACCAAGAGTAAGCGATAGATTCTGATGCTCCTTGCCCAATTTCAGGAAACCAGCCTTGCTATGATACAAAGAGTTCTCCGCATATTTTGACTTCTCAGAGGTAAAATCTTTCACCCAATTGTTGTCAGTCATTTTACCATAGGCTATATGACCTTTCAAATTAAGGAAACCTTTTGTGCCAGGTATAGGCCAAAACTCATCGAGAGCCACGCGAACCTGTGGCACTGGACGAGCATTGATGCCAAGCGTCTGCGAACCGGAACTGAGATTCTCATTCTTGAGTTCCATTCCCATTTGCTTGCTGCCCACGGTAAGTTTTCCGCGAAGCCATCTAATCTCGCCATAAGCCTGCTGGATGACGAGGGTGCTTGTAAAGCCGTAAGCACCAGCCACATCAAGTCCGAAAGCATAGTCAAAAGGTTTCTCTTCCTCGCTGTCGAAAGGCTTCATGTCATGCTTTACGGAAGCACGCACATAGCCGTTGACATCCTCAAGCGAAGAAAGTCCGTACTTGTTCGCGTTAAGCCACAGAGGCGTCTTGCCGTCAGAAAAGGAAGCTTGTCCCTCAACAGCAATCTTCAGATAAGCGTTCTTCTCAATCTCGCGCTCATCCTCTTCGTCAAAATACTGGGCGAAGCTGAGCGTTGGCAAGAAAAGAAGAAATGTGGAAAGAATTCGTTTTATCATATTAATAATGTGTAAACATCACTTTTCGGGTGCAAAAATACACATTATTTTCCGAATAAAATAGCGAAATAGGGAAAATCCCACGCAAGTTAGGGGAAATCCTCACTTTTATTGAACAATAATGCTTTACTTTGCAGCAGAAAACAAAGACAAACGGCAAAATCTTAACAAAAAGACAAGCCAACAAAACAAGAATTATAAACTTAAAAACTACAGAGATATGAAAAAGGTTTTATTCGCTTTAGTAGCATTCTTCGCAACTACTCTCGGTGCAAACGCTATGAGCTTTGAGCAGGCTCGTGAACAAGCTTTGTTCCTCACCGATAAGATGGCTTATGAGCTCAACCTCACTGACGACCAGTACGAGGCAGCTTACGAGATCAACCTCGACTACCTTCTTGGCATCAACACAGAGTCTGACCTCTACGGAGTTTACTGGACAAACCGTAACCTCGACATGAGCTACATCCTCGCAGAGTGGCAGTACAGAGCTTATTGCGACGCTCTCTACTTCTATCGTCCTCTCTACTGGGGCAGCGGTTACTGGCACTTCCGTATCTTCGCTCGCTATCCACACCGTACATTCTTCTACTTCGGTCGTCCAGCGTTCTATCACACATACCACGGAGGTCACTCTTGGCATCACCACAACGGTAGCTACTACCACGGTCGCACTTACGGCTTGGCACACCGCTCAGGCGGCAATGGCCACGGCATGAGAGACAACTATCGCGGTTCTAACAACCACGGCGGTTACAGCAGCAACCACAATGGCGGTTACCAGCACAATAACAACCACGGCAATCGTGGCGGCAA
>JAKSLI010000012.1 GCA_024401305.1 Bacteroidaceae bacterium
TTTGTTATTATTTGCTCTAATTTGTTTCCTTAAATATCCATTTGGTTGAATCTGCGGTTTATAAGATTTGTGCCTAAAAGTATATTGTTTCCTAGATTTATGTTAGATTTATGGTAAGATTCAAGGAGCAACGCGACGCCTCAAAACAAATACTCTCAATCATTTACGCGAGATTTATAACAAGATTTATGCGAGATTTAAATCCTAACGAAGATATCTTTCCATAAATCATGCATAAATATTTTTAGAACGATATTTTAAAAGGCGCTTCGCTTGAATCTAACCATAAATCTAACAGAAATCTTACCAAAAATCCTTATGATAATTTGAACGCCTACATCATCACTCTACGAGTTTCTTCTCTTTTAGGTGATAAACCAGAAATAAACCGTTTCGCAAGATGTAGTGCCCCTAAAGGATTATGTTTGTTTTTGTCTATATGCCTAATTTTATGTGTTTCTTTTTGGTATGTTCAAAAAAATGCCTAACTTTGCAAACCGAAATGAATGAATCTGGCAAATTGAATCTTCCTGCGTTTGATGTTAAGCTGAAGCGAGACGACAAGGGTAGGGTGAAGATTTACGACATACTGCGAAGACGCTATGTGAGACTCACTCCCGAAGAGTGGGTACGCCAGCACTTTATACATTATTTAATAGAAGAAAAAGGTTACCCGAAATCGCTTCTCGTGAACGAAACGCAACTATCGCTTGGCGACAAGAAGCTTCGATGCGATAGCGTTCTGCTAGGAAAGGATGGCAAGCCCTGCATGATAATGGAATACAAGGCGCCAACCATAGCCCTCACGCAGAAGGTGTTCGACCAGATTTCCGTCTATAACATGCTCCTGCATGTGGATTATCTCGTGGTTTCAAACGGTATGCAACACATCTGCTGCAAGATGAACTACGAGGCGGGTACATACGAGTTCTTAGAAGAAATACCGATTTTATATGGCAAAGAAGGCTGACAACTTTAACGAAATAATGAACGACTTGCGCAACGGAATCTTCAAGCCGATTTACTTGCTGCAAGGCGACGAACCGTATTTCATAGACCAAATATCAAACTATATTGAGGAACACGCCCTGCCGGAAGAAGAGCGTGACTTCAACCAGACCGTTCTTTTCGGTGCCGACACGACAGCTGCCGTCATTGCCGACCAAGCCAGACAGTTTCCTATGATGGCAGAACGGCAGGTGGTTATCGTGAAGGAAGCGCAGGCAATAAAGAAATGGGAGCAGCTGGAGGCTTATCTCGATAATCCGTCGGCTACATCCGTAATCGTCATCTGCCACAAGAACGGCAAGGTTGACGGTAGGAAGAAGCTTGCTGCCAAGGCTCAGAAGGTGGGCGTTGTATATGAGAGCGTGAAGAAATATCCTAACGAATTGCCTGCTTTCGTTGGTACTTACATGCGCGAGAAACATCCGAATGTGAGCATAGACCAAAAGGCTGTAAGCATGATCGTGGAGCATATCGGAAACGACCTTGCGCGAATATCAACGGAGATCGATAAGGTGGTGGCTGCCATGCCCGCTGAGGGTGGAAACATCACGCCCGAACTCGTGGAGCAGAAGGTGGGCATCAGCAAGGAGTTCAACGGTTTTGAGCTACAGGATGCAATAGCTGCACGCGATGTCGTGAAAGCCATGCGCATAGCGGATTATTTCGCGAAGGATCCGAAGGTGAAGGACAGCGTGTTCTCCATGATGGGCGGTTTGTTCAACTTCTTCCAGAACCTCATGATTTGCCATTATATGCCGGGCAACAAGACGGACATGAACATAGCGCAGCATCTAGGACTAAGGGGAGCTTGGTTTGCCAAGAACTACGCAATAGCCGTTCGCAACTATTCCGCGATGAAGACCCTGCAGATCATTTCCAAGATTCGCGATACCGACATAAAGATGAAAGGTGTGGACAACAGAAGCGCAACTTCGGGCGATTTGCTGAAGGAATTGGTGTTTTTTATCCTGAATTAGCGTAAGGTTGCTTGCTATACATTAAGAATGGATTAAAAAACAAGCCAACTATAAAGGCTAACCACGAAAATTTTACTAATTTTGCGCCCGAATAGTCTGATTAGGCTCGAATAAGTGGATTCAAGGACGGCAAGATGCAGTCGAACTTTATGAGGTTTCCCGCCTAACGGAGATAACGCGTAAAACAATAAATTAATGTACGCAATTGTAGAAATTAACGGTCAGCAATTCAAGGCAGAACAAGGCAAGAAGATCTTTGTGAACCACATCAAAGACGCCGAAGAAGGCCAGACAATTGAATTCGACAAGGTGCTCCTCGTTGACAATGAGGGCGCAGTAACTGTAGGTACTCCTTCAGTAGAAGGTGCCAAGGTTGTTTGCGAAGTGGTTAATCCACTCGTAAAGGGTGACAAGGTCATCGTGTTCAAAATGAAGCGTCGTAAGGACTCACGCAAGCGTAACGGCTTCCGTGCTCAGTACACGCAGGTAGAAATCAAATCAGTAATCGCTTAATTAACAGGAGGAATTAACAATGGCTCACAAAAAAGGTGTCGGTAGTTCTAAGAACGGTCGTGAATCGGCTTCACAAAGATTAGGCGTTAAGATTTGGGGTGGCCAGAAGGTACAGGCAGGTAACATCATCGTTCGCCAGCGCGGTACTCACCACAACCCAGGTCAGAACGTAGGTATGGGTAAGGACGATACTCTCTACGCTCTCGTTGACGGAGTTGTAAACTTCCGCAAGGGACGTAAGGATCGTAGCTATGTTTCAGTTATCCCTGAGGCAGAGGCTTAATCTCCTTAATCTATAGGCTACAAACGACCTATACAAATTAAATTTTCTTATTCCAAACAAACATAATCCCATCTCCCTCTTCGGGGGGTGGGATTTCTCATTAGATTCAAGCTTACGCTTGAGGATAAAGGCTAAAGGGTAAAAGCTAAAGGCTTTGGTTCCACATGGAATTCCCTTCTATAGAAGCACTTGAGAGTGCCTTTAGCCTTTAGCTTTTAGCCTTCTGCCTCAAGTTGAGCTTGCGAAACTTGAACAAGACATGGATATTAGAAACATCGCTATTATCGCTCACGTTGACCACGGAAAGACTACACTTGTTGACAAGATGATGCTTGCCGGCAATCTCTTCCGCGAAGGTCAGGATTTGAGCGCACAGGTTCTGGATAACAACGACTTGGAGAGAGAAAGAGGTATTACGATTCTTTCAAAGAACGTATCAATAGATTACAAGGGGACAAAGATTAACATTATAGATACTCCTGGACACTCTGACTTCGGAGGCGAGGTAGAGCGTGTGCTTAACATGGCAGACGGCTGCTTGCTTCTCGTGGATGCGTTTGAGGGTCCTATGCCACAGACTCGCTTCGTGCTTCAGAAGGCACTTGAGATAGGCTTGAAACCGATTGTCGTGGTGAACAAGGTCGATAAGCCAAACTGTCGTCCTGAGGAGGTTTATGAAATGGTTTTCGACCTCATGTTCTCTCTTAACGCAACAGAGGACCAGCTTGACTTCCCTGTTGTCTATGGCTCGGCAAAGAACGGTTGGATGGGTGAGGATTATAGCACCCCAACCGACAACATAACTTATCTTCTTGACAAGATCATCGAGGTTATTCCTGCCCCAAAGCAGTTGGAAGGAACGCCTCAGATGCTTATCACTTCACTCGACTATTCAAGCTATACTGGTCGTATTGCCGTAGGTCGCGTTCATCGTGGCACATTGGTTGAAGGCATGAATGTAACAATCTGCCATCGTGACGGCACTCAGGAGAAGACAAAGATTAAGGAACTCCATACATTCAACGGTATGGGGCATGCCAAGACTCACGAAGTAGGATCGGGCGACATCTGCGCCATCATCGGTCTTGAGAAGTTTGAGATTGGCGATACTATCTGCGATTTCGAGAATCCTGAGGCTATGCCTCCTATCTCCATCGACGAACCAACCATGTCCATGCTTTTCCAGATCAACGATTCTCCGTTCTTCGGCAAGGAAGGAAAGTTCGTGACCTCTCGCCATATCAACGATCGTCTTGAGCGTGAACTCGAGAAGAACCTCGCCCTTCGCGTAGAACCTTTCGAGGATTCTACCGACAAATGGGTTGTTTCCGGTCGTGGTGTGCTTCATCTTTCCGTACTTATCGAGACAATGCGTCGTGAAGGCTACGAACTTCAGGTAGGTCAGCCGCAGGTTATCTACAAGGAGATTGATGGCGTAAAGTGCGAACCTATCGAGGAACTCACTATAAACGTGCCTGACGAGTTTGCTTCGAAGATGATTGATATGGTAACCCGTCGCAAGGGTGACCTGACTTCAATGGAAAGCCAAGGCGAACGTACGAATATTGAATTCGATGTTCCTTCTCGTGGTATTATCGGCCTGAGAACCAATGTGTTGACGGCTTCTCAGGGTGAGGCTATCATGGCACACCGTTTCAAGGAATATCAGCCATACAAGGGCGAGATTTCACGTCGTGTGAACGGTTCGATGATTGCCATGGAAACAGGCACTTCGTTCGCTTATTCAATCGACAAGCTTCAGGACCGCGGCAAGTTCTTCATCGATCCGGGAGACGAGGTTTACATGGGTGAAGTCGTAGGCGAACACATCCACGATAACGATCTTGTCGTGAATGTCACGAAGGCGAAGCAGCTTACAAACGTTCGTGCCTCTGGTACTGACGACAAGGCTCGCATCATACCTCGTACGGTACTGTCTCTTGAGGAAGCGCTCGAGTACATCAAGGTTGACGAACTCGTGGAAGTTACTCCGAAATCCATGCGTATTCGCAAGGTTATTCTCGACCATAATGAGCGTAAAAAGGCAAGCAAGGTTGATTAATTACCATTCTTTTTGGGTATTTTTGCCGCAATAAGGCAATATTTGGATAAAAAGTCGCGATAATAGTTATTTTTTTCTTAACTTTGTCGCGATTTTTTAGTGGGTTCTACGGAATCTTTTGTTTAGAAAAAAGCATTCATTACAATATGAAGAATAGTATTATCAAGTGGATTTGGATAATGTTTGTGGTCGTAGTCTTACTGATCTCAGGCATTATTGTAGGTGCTTGGAACGGATGGATTTGCAAGATGCCTGACTTCAAGGCTCTCCAGAATCCTGTTGACGAGTATGCATCTATGGTTTATTCGGCAGACGGCAAGCTTATTGGCCAGTATAATGTGGCAAGAGCAAACCGCTTGGCTGCAGATTTCCAGGACTTGGGACCTTATCTCGTAGAAGCACTTGTGGCTACAGAGGACGAGCGTTTCTATGAGCACTCTGGTATTGACGCAAGAGGTCTTGGCCGTGCTATCGTGAAGCGTGGCGTCATGGGCGATGTTTCTGCCGGTGGTGGTTCTACCATTACTCAGCAGCTTGCCAAGATGCTCTATTCCGATCAGGCTACTTCCGTTACTGACCGTCTTTTCCAGAAGCCTGTAGAATGGCTTATCGCCGTGAAACTTGAGCGCATGTTCACCAAGGAAGAGATCATCACGATGTATCTTAACCAGTTCAACTTCCTCAACGGAGCTTATGGTATCAAGACTGCTGCTGACATCTACTTCCAGAAGAAGCCACGCGACTTGACTCGTTCTGAATGTGCCATGTTCATCGGTATGTGCAAGAACCCAAGCTACTACAACCCTAAGCGCTTCCCAGAGCGTACCCTTGAGCGTCGTAATGTTGTGCTCAAGCAGATGCTCAAGTCTGGCTTCATCACTGAGTCGGAATACCAAAGCGACAAGGCTGAGGAATTGAAACTCAACATGAAGCGATTGGCTACACACCGTGAGGGACTTGCTCCTTATTTCCGTGAGTATCTTCGCCATTACATGATGGCAAAGGAACCAAATAGAGCTGATTACCCAGAATGGCAGAAGGTTCAGTATTGCATTGACTCTGTTCTTTGGGCACGCGACCCTCTCTTCGGTTGGTGTAACAAGAACCACAAGATCAACGGCGAAAACTACAACATCTATACTGATGGTTTGATTATCCATACCACAATCGATACTCGTATGCAGAGCTATGCGGAAGATGCTGTGTTTGAGCGTGTTGTAAAGGAACTTCAGCCTCAGTTCAATCATTTCTGTAGCGGTCTTCGCTATGCTCCGTTCAACAGTAAGGCTTCCAAGCGTGACATCGAGCGCGACATGAATCGCTCTTGGCAGAATTCTGACCGCTACAAGCGTATGAAGGAAGCTGGCGCTTCTGACGAGGAAATCAAGAAGGTATATACTACGAAGTTCCCGATGAAGCTCTTCTCTTACAACGAGCAAGGTTACATCGAGCAGACCATGACTCCTGAGGATTCTATCCGCTACATGAAGAAGTTCTTGCGTGCAGGTTTCGTAAGTATGGATCCTTCAACAGGTGATGTCAAGGCGTATGTAGGTGGTACAGACTTCGGTGCGTTCGGTTACGATATGGCAGGTCAGGGTCGTCGTCAGGTTGGTTCTACCATGAAGCCTTTCCTCTACTCTTTGATGGTACAGAACGGCATGAGTCCTTGTGACCAGGTGTCAAATGTTCGCAAGAGCTATGGCGGCTGGTGTCCAAAGGGCGGTGGCGGTGGTGGTACCGTACCACTCAAGACAGGTCTTGCCCAGTCTAACAATACTGTTGCTGCTTACCTCATGAGCTTGATCGACCCTCGCGATTTCCTCTCATGGCTCGACCTCTTTGAGATTCCTACATTCTATCAGACTCCAAGTATGGCTCTTTGCCTTGGCCCTCTCGAAATCTCGGTTCTTAACCTGATAAGTGGTTATACAACCTTCGTTAACAACGGTATCCACATGTCTCCACGATTGGTTACAAAGATTACCGACCAGCAGGGCAACCTCATCGCAGAGTTCTCTCCTCGAATGAACGAGATTCTCTCTCAGGAAAGCGCTTGGAAGATGCTTGTCATGATGAAGGGCGTAACTCATAATGGTACAGCAAGACGCTTGCTCAGCATGGGCTTCTCTGGTGATTTCGGTGGTAAGACTGGTACTACGAATGACTGTACAGACTTCTGGTATGTAGGCGTAACTCCAAAGCTCGTCTCAGGCGGATGGGTTGGTGGTGAAGAGCGTGACATCCACTTCAATACTGGCCAGGGTGCGGAAATGTCTCTCCCTATGTGGGCCAAGTACATGAAGAAGGTCTATGCAGACCAATCGCTCGGAATTTCCATGGCCGACACATTCTCTATGCCAAAGAACTACGACGGCTGTGAGAAGGAAAAGAGCAAGAATCGCGACGAAGACGATCGCACAAGCATTTCTGATATCTTTGAATAGAAAAAATAAAAAGAACATAAAAATATATGGCAGAATTAAAAGAATTGACCAAAAGAGCTGATAATTACAGCCAATGGTATAACGACCTTATTGTAAAGGCTGACCTCGCAGAGCAGTCGGCTGTGCGTGGATGTATGGTTATCAAGCCTTACGGATATGCAATATGGGAGAAGATGCAGCAGCAGCTTGACAAGATGTTCAAGGAAACTGGTGCCGTTAACGCATATTTCCCACTTCTCATCCCAAAATCATTCCTTTCTCGTGAGGCTGAACATGTAGAAGGTTTCGCAAAGGAATGTGCTGTTGTTACTCACTATCGTCTTCGCGCTAAGGAAGATAAGAGTGGAGTAGAGGTTGACCCTGCAGCAAAGCTTGAGGAAGAACTCATCGTTCGCCCAACTTCTGAGACAATCATCTGGAATACATACAAGAACTGGATTCACTCTTGGCGCGATCTGCCTTTGATGTGCAACCAATGGTGTAATGTAATGCGTTGGGAGATGCGTACTCGTCCTTTCCTTCGCACATCGGAATTCCTCTGGCAGGAAGGCCACACAGCTCACGCAACTCGCGAGGAAGCTGAGGCAGAGGCACAGAAGATGCTTGGCGTTTACGCTAAGTTTGCCGAGGAATGGATGGCTGTTCCTGTTGTTCAGGGTGTCAAGAGTGAGACAGAGCGTTTCGCTGGTGCCCTTGACACATACACAATCGAGGCAATGATGCAGGATGGTAAGGCTCTCCAGAGCGGTACATCTCACTTCCTTGGTCAGAACTTCGCAAAGGCTTTCGAGGTAACTTATCTTACAAAGGAAAACAAGCCTGAGTATGTTTGGGCTACATCTTGGGGTGTTTCTACTCGTCTTATTGGTGCGCTCATCATGACTCACTCTGACGATAACGGTCTTGTACTTCCTCCACGTCTCGCTCCGCTTCAGGTGGTTATCGTACCTATCAGCAAGGGCGAGAAGCTTCAGGCTATCTCTGAGAAGCTTGCTCCTGTAATCGAGAAGCTCAAGGCTGCCGGCATTACTGTAAAGTATGATGATGCCGACAACAAACGCCCTGGATTCAAGTTCGCAGAATACGAGCTCAAGGGTGTTCCTGTACGTCTTGTTATGGGTAATCGTGACCTTGAGAACGGCACTATCGAAGTTATGCGTCGTGATACTCTCGAGAAGGAAACTCGCTCGGTAGATGGTATCGCGGAATATGTTATCGAACTTCTTGAGGACATCCAGAAAAACATCTTCAACAAGGCTCTCACAGCTCGCGACGAGAAGATCTACACTTGCTCTGACTCCGAAGAGTTCAAGACTAACGCTAAGGATGGTGGTTTCTTCTACTGCCCATGGGATGGAACAGCAGAAACAGAAGCAAAGATCAAGGAAGAAACACAGGCTACAATCCGTTGTGTGCCTTTCCACATCCCACAGCCAGAAAATCTCGGCGTAGATATGGTAACAGGTGCTCCTGCTAAGCAGTGGGTTATTATTGCAAGAAGTTATTAATTTGAACGAAATAAAAACTGATATAAAATGAAGATTAAAGAAGGTTTCAACATCCGTCAGCTTTGTGGCGAGAATATCGTTGTTGCAGAAGGCGAAGCGAATATTGATTTCTCAGTCGTTATTAGCGTTAACGAGACTGCTGCCCACATCTGGAAAGCAGTTGCTGGTAAGGATTTTACAGTAGAAGACATGGCAGATTCTCTCCTTGCTGAATATGAGGTTGACAAGGAAACTGCACTTGCTGACTGCAAGGCTCTTGCTGAAAAGTGGCAGGAAGTTGGTATTCTTGAATAATTTCCCTAACCGCTTTTGAATAAAATAATTTGCTCAAGAACTTATGTATTTTAGCATAGCAGAACATATTGTAGAGGTATCGGCAGCAGACAAAGCTGTCGATATCTTGTCGATTGTTCCTTCACTACGCCCTTTCATCATTCCTGACACAAGCGAGAAGCCTGTTCTTTCCGTTAAGCTTGTTGATGAGTTGCGCTCTGACATAGAGTTTCGCGAGATAGGCAACTTCGACACAGGCAACGGCCACACAAAGGTTGAGAAGAACGATGCTACAGGCGAGTATCAGTTTACCATCCGAAATATCGATGAGACTGATGTCTGCCTTCTTCAGACAAATGGCGACTACTCGGAATGTTTCTGCAAGATGGTAGGAAATGAGTTCCTGCTTTCTTATGGTGTGAACTCCGTTCTCATGATAACCTACGCCTTTGCTACTGCCCGCTATCAGACTTTGCTCATTCACGCTTCATGCGTTAAGCAGGGTGATTATGCCTATTGCTTTATCGCGAAGAGCGGAACTGGTAAATCTACTCAGGTAAGTAACTGGCTTAAGCATATCCCTGGCTGTGAACTACTTAACGATGATAATCCTATTGTTCGTGTTATCGACGGCAAGGCGTATGTTTACGGTTCTCCATGGAGCGGAAAGACTCCTTGCTATCGTAATCGCAAGGCATATCTTGGTGCAGTTACACGCATAGAACGAGACACGGAAAACAAGGTTGTGCGTCAGAAGCCTATCGAGGCTTTCGCGTCTTTCCTTCCTTCATGCTCTACGATGAAGTGGGAGTCAAAGCTCTATAACGATGTGATGGACACAATCTCCAAGATTATCGAGACGACAGGCCTTTACACTCTCCATTGCCTTCCTGACAAGGAGTCGGCAGAAGTATGTAACGCAGCAATAGCTGTTAAATAATAATAGGTGGTAATTTGTCGAATCCACCTTAAATGAATATGGAATTAAGCAATTCGGAATTTCTGCCTTTGGCAATCTCATACCTTGAGACCAAAGAAAGCGTAAAGATACCTTTGAAGGGCTATAGCATGCGTCCGTTCCTTGAGAGCGAACGCGACTATGCTCTTCTTGGCAAGCCTCATGCCCCAATCGTCGGAGAACCTGTTCTCGTGCTTCTTCCTGACCAGCGTTGGGTATTGCACAGAATAGTAAAGGTTGAGGGCGAAAATCTCACGCTCCTTGGCGACGGAAACTTCCTTCCCGAATATTGCAAGGTTTCCGATATCAAGGCGTCCATAATAGGATTCTATCGCAAAGGTCGCAATACCATTGATCGTGTTGATGGAAAGAAATGGAAGATTTATTCATTCTTCTGGACTCGCCTTTACCCAATTCGTCGCTATCTCCTCTTCATTTACCGAGGCTATCTGAAGATATTCATTCAGCATAAATGGCCAGAAAGTCTCAAACCTAAGAGCATGAGGAAATAGTTTAACCCGCGAAACTTTAATTAATAAATAACCACATTTGAAAAACACTCTGAGACATATCCTAATATGTTTTCTCCTCAGCATACTCACACCAACAATAGCTAATGCCCAGCGCGATTCTATTCCCGAATTGCGGTTCATGGGCGTTATTGTTGACGAGGAAACTGGCGACAGCATACAACTTGCCAGCATGAAGTATGCGAAGTTGGGAGAAACATACATGTCGGATATGCTCGGAAGGTTTGATATTCCGAAGAGAGAGAAGAACCAGATTATCATTTCAGCCATAGGCTACAAGTCACAACGAATTACGATAGACGATAGTACGCCGACGCATTTGCGTATAGAACTAAAGCCAGATTCGCGCCATCTCAAGCAAGTGGAGGTACGAGCAAAGAAACGAAAGTATTCGCGAAAGGAGAATCCTGCCGTGGAACTTATGCGAAGAGTTGTGGCTGCCAATAAGGCAAACAATCTGAAGAAAACACACGAATTCTACCGCTACAACAACTATCAGAAACTAACTCTTGCCATAAATGATGTGAATCCTTCTGAGCTTACGAAGGAGAAGAATGTAGAGAAGCGCCAATGGTACCTCAACCAACTCACAATATGCCCGGAAAACGGCAAACTCATACTTCCCGTTAACATGGAAGAGAGCGTCACGGAAGAACTCTATAGCAGGGAAACTGATACGGAACGTTCTGTGCTTCTTGGACAGAAAACGGAAGGTGTGAACAAACTTCTCGAGACGGGTCATGTGGTGAACAGACTACTCGATGACATCTTTACCGATATAGATCTCTATCAGAATCAGGTGCGTTTGCTTCAGTATCCTTTTACTTCTCCAATCGGTTCAAGTGCAGTTAACTTTTATCGATACTATCTCGTTGATACTCTGATGATTGGCGATGATCGCTGCATCCATCTTGAGTTTCTTCCAAACAATCAGCAAGACTTCGGTTTCCGTGGTGATCTCTATGTTCTTGATGACTCTACTTTGCATGTTCGTCGTTGCGATTTGACTATTCCGAAGAAGAGCGATGTAAACTGGGTGCAGAACATAAAGATAAATCTTGAATACGAAAAGCTTCCTACTTCAGAATGGGTGCTCACACGCGACGATATGTTCTGTGAACTCTCCCTAACCGACTTCCTGACGAAGACGGCTGTTTTTCGTACCACAAGGCGCACGGACTATTCTTTTGAAGCCATTCCTTCATCAATGTTCGAAGGCTTTGGCAAGGAACGAAAGCATCCTGACTATAACAAGCGCGACGAAGCTTTCTGGACGCGTTATCGTACAGCCTATCTCACGGATGGCGAACTTCACATGGCTGATTTCGTGAAGGGAATGAGAAAATCAAAGGGTTTCGGATTCCTGCTTACGGCCTTCAAACTTGCTACGGAAAATTTCATAGAACTTGGCAACGAACAACACCCAAGCAAGGTGGATATTGGTCCGCTAAACACTCTTCTCTCTTACAATTTTATTGACGGTTTGCGCACTCGTGTAGGTCTTTCTACGACTGCTCATTTCTCCAAGCATATCTTTGTAAAAGGTTATGCAGCAAGGGGTTGGAAGAGTGAGAAGAATTACTATAATGTTGATCTTGCTTACTCGTTCAACGCAAAGGAGCGAACCTTGAATGAATATCCGAAACGCAAGATTACCTTCACATCCGCTTATGACAATATGTCGCCTTCAAACCGTTTTGGCGTTCATGACAAGGACAATATTTTCACCATGCTGAAATGGACTAAGGATGAAAACAAGATATTCTATAACCTGAAGCAAATTGCCTTCGATTGGGAACAGTATGGCGGCATGGAATATATGCTCCATTATCGTTGGGAGAAGCAGAAAGGAGTAGGAAACATAGAGTTCCCGAACATGAATCTGAGCGAGGTGAAATTCGGCATCCGTTATGCTCCTGGTGAGAATACTGTTGAGACAAAGCGTCGCAGAGTGAAAATAAACCAAGATAACCCAATCTACGAACTCTCGCATACCGTTGGTTTCGACGGTTTTCTGGGTGGTACACATCGCTACAACACAACTGTAGCGTCCATTTACAACCGCTTCTGGCTAAACAGTTGGGGCAAGCTAACCGTGCTTCTGAAAGGCTCTGCCCAATGGAACAAAGTGCCGTATATGCTCCTTCTCCAAGCCCCAGCAAACACCTCTTACATAATGCAGCGAAACACTTTCTCGCTCATGAACGAGATGGAATTCCTTACGGATAGGAACGCTATGCTCGATGCCGGGTGGGATCTGAACGGAAAAATACTCAACCGCATCCCACTATTGAAGAAACTCAAGTGGCGCGAGTTTATTGGCTTCAAATGCTTTTGGGGAACCGTGACTGAAAAGAATAAGCCTACCAGTCTTTCAACTACCACATCCGAAGTAACGGAAAGCTCATGGCCAGTAGGCGTTCGTATGCTCGACAGCAAGAAACCTTACATGGAATTCTCTGCCGGTTTCCATAATGTTTTCAAATTCTTCGACATCCAGTATGTCCGCCGTCTGAACTATACCGAATTTGATAATATACAGAAGCAAGGCATCCGCGTAAAGTTTGAGATGACGTTTTAATTCATCTCCTTTTGTTGTGAGTGAATGCTGTGATTATTGCTGTATTAATGTTACGGCTTGTCCGTCATCCAGCATTCAAGTGTACCGCCATTCACAATGTCTGAATGCTTGATGAACATTCGTCTTAGGGACTTGCCGTTGAGTGTAGCTCGTTCAATATAGATATTCTCCTTGCTTGCGTTATGTGCTATTATTGTGAAGGTCTTGCCGTTTTCGAGTGGCAATTCAATCTTTGGGAACATAGGACTTCCTATTGCGTATTCGCCTGAAACAGGGCAAACAGGGTAGAAGCCCATTGCCGAGAATATGAACCATGCGGACATCTGCCCTGCATCGTCATTGCCTGAGAGTCCACCGAGCTTTGAAGAATACTCCGTGTCGAGGATGAAGCGCACCCATTGCTGCGTCTTTTCCGGTGCGTTTGTATAGTTGAAGAGGTAAGCTACCTGATGGCAAGGTTCGTTTCCATGCCAATAAAGACGCTGCGTGAAAAGCGATTCCAGACGATTTGTGAATGCTTTTTTGCCACCAAGTTTGCCGATAAGTCCGTTTACATCTTGCGGAACATACCAGATGTAATGGCATTGCCATCCTTCGGTGATGTAAGAAGGACGGACGGTGAGGTCAGCGTCGTAGTTTTCTATGAGCAGATTGAATACATTCTTCCAGTTTCCGCTGCGTCGCATCAGTTCCTTGTAATGCTTCTTATCGCCTTGAATCTTAGCCATTTGTGCCACGCAGTAATCATCGTAGGCATATTCCAGCGTGCGACTTGCTTGTTCCCTCTTGTGGTAAGCGTAAGGCACCGTGTCAGAAAGAGGGATGTAGCCGTATTTCAGATAACTGTTGAGAGCGCGACGTCCCTTGCCGTCGATGTATTCTTCTATTATAGAAGGCTGCTCGTAAGCGTTCTTCAGCATAGCCTCGTAAGCAGTCTTGTAGTCGAAACCCTTGATTTTTTTTACGGCTGCTTCCGCAAGGATGTCCGCACAATGGTCGCCAATCATTGCTGCCGTGTAGTTGTTCCAGCAAGGGAATATGGGAAGCCAACCAGCCGTCTTGTACATCGTCAGGAGAGAGTTCATCATTTCGCCGGATAGAGTAGGGGAAATGATGGTAAGAAGAGGATGCAGGGCGCGGTAAGTGTCCCACGCAGAGAAGTCCATGAAATAAGGCGAAGTGCCGGCTTCTATGGCTTCAGAGGCAAACGCTGGGTGCTTTCCGTCGCAATCGCTGATGTCGTGAGGAAGGAAGGCTGCGTGGTATTGGGCTGTGCGGAATTGGAGGAGCTTGTCGTGGAGGTAGGAATTAGACCGAAGAGAAGCGAGATTCTCGGGGGCATCGATATCTTCGAGGGTAGCGAGATTCTCGGCATTATCGATGTTTCCATAGACTCGAATCTTTCCGAATTCCTTCTCCCAAACGACTTGTAGGTTTTGCTTTGTCTGTTCAAAGTTCCAGTCGGGTTGCTCTGTTTGCAGATTGTTAATTGCACCTTCTGCTGAAACAAATGAATTTGCGCACTTCACGAGAACATTCTTCTTTGCGAACCTTATCCAAAGAATGCCGTCTTTCATGCCATGGTCTGCTAAATCACCTTCCTGGAATTGCACAACGCAATGGCCCGTCATTCCTGAATATTCGCCCTTGCCTTGGTAAATGCGATGAACAGGATTGCTTGCCGTGATGCGATTGTTCCTTGCGTCGAAAGTAATCTTTCCCATGCCTTCGTCGCTGTTCGTGTTGAAAGCGAGGTAAGCTTCTTCTGGATTATCATAAGTGAAGCGGAAGATTGCCGTTCGGGAAGTGGCAGTAAGTTCTGAGAAAACGCCTGGGGTTTGCACGCTGTAGTAGTGGGGAGTTGCAATCTCATTGCTGAATTTCTGCGCCCTTTCCGTAGGCGAAAGCTTCGCTTTGCTTGTCAAAGGCATGAGAGTGAACGAACCATAGTCTTGCGTAGCACCACCCACAATCCAATGACTAGAGCGGAACCCTTGCAGTTTCTCGTCGCTGCTGTAATACGGACAGACGCCTTTCTTCTCAGTATCACGCGTTTGCGGTGCCCAGAAAGTCATGCCGTGAGGCACGAGAACAGCTGGCAAAGTGTGACCTTGTTCCTCCGTGTGCTTTCCGAAACGACCGGCAGAGTTCGTCTGCGCCGCCTGAGTGCCAAGACGAGTATCAATCACTATCTTCTGTTGTGCAAAGGAAGTTGAAAGTGAAAGATGAAAAGTGAAGAATATGAGAAGAAACTTCCGCATTTGTTTGTGGTTATTTTCTCGAGGATATGGCTCTTTTACTTGCTAATCCTAATCTTGTAATCCTTTATACCGCCTGGCACATTGCTTTCCATTCGTGGGAGATACTGAAGGGCTGAGAGTGTGTATTCCTTGCCAAGGTCGATGATTATGGCGTGAGGGAACTGCTTGCCGCTTACTGTGCTCCAGTAGGTTGACTCCTGAAGGTCGTAGGCTTTCTCTGCAGAGTAGTTGCCCTTCTCGGTTTCCTCGCTGTCGGCATAGACTACCTTCCAATTCTCGCGGCTGATGCGCTTGCCGTTCTGGTCAACAAGATAGAGTTCGGCGATGCATGCGCGAGTAGTGCCTTCCTGATTATTGAGGGCTTCAAGCTGAACATAGCGACCAGTCATTGGCTGCTGGAACTTCACTTCCTTCCATCCGTTGCCGGCAGAGAACTGACCTTCAACGACTGTTCCTGCGTAGTTCTTTATGCCATCAGGAATCTGGTTCTTGCGTGTCTTTGCCTTGACGACATTGAGCTTGTCAATGAGAGGCTTGTCAAGACCTTCGCTTTGTGCTGCGTTTGGTCCTACGATGTCTAGGACAATGATTTCGTTCTTGCCTTTCTTAAGCCAACAGCCTGGACAATAGAGCGTTTGCTGCGGACCAATCTCCCAGATTCTTCCGAGAGCATAGCCGTTCACATAAACCAAACCTTTGCCGAAAGTCTCGAAGTTGAGGAATGTGTCGCCTACCTTATTCACATTGAATGTCGCCTTATAATAGCCCGGTACGCGGTCGCCATTATTCAAAGGAGAAAGAGTCTCAAGCTTCTCGTAGTTCTGCTGCTTTGCGAACTCGTAAGTATCAGGAAGGAGATAGTTCTTCCAGTTGCGAAGGGAAGTAGTGAACTTGTTGCCCTCAAGGTCGATAGTAAGGTCAACGGTTCCGTCGATTCCCTTGAAATCCTTTATCGCACGACCGAAGTTTATTCTTCCCATAGCCTCTACGAGAAGGTCGAGTTTGGCGCCTTTCGCACAAGTAGGTAAAGTGATGTCTGTCTCGCCTTTCACGCGATTGAGCACACCGATGTATCTTCCGTCAACAAACACCTGCACATAGTCGTGACCACCAGCGATGTGAAGCTTTGCAGGCTTCTGTATCTCAGGCAATGTTGTGCTGTAGATGATTGATCCCCAGCCTTGGTCGAACTCTTCCATTGTCTGCACTTCATCAGTCTCAATAGGCTGTGGTAGATTCTGGAAGATAGGAGCATATTCCGTGAAATCGAACTTCTGGACAGTTGTTATTGGAAGAGCCTTAGGAGCAGCTGGCAGAGGTTTGTCTGTATAGTTCTGGAGAAGGCTGCGAAGCTCGTCATACTTCGGAGTGGTTTGTCCGTATTCGTTTATAGGTGCGTCGTAGTCGTAAGATGTGACATCAGGAGCAAAGCCTGGAGAGTTTGCACCAGCCCAATGACCGAACGAAGTGCCACCGTGAGTCATGTATAGAGAGAACGAGATGTTGCGGTCAAGCATATCCTTGATGCCACCAACCATATCCTTTGAAGAACGAGTCTCATGCTTTGCACCCCACTTGTCGAACCATCCGCTCCAGAACTCTGAACACATCAAAGGAGCATCAGGACGCACCTCCTTGAGTTTACGGAACTCGCGGTCAATGTTGGCACCAGTACCGAAGTTCATTGTCCAAACTAGGTCGTCAAGACCGTTGTTGAGGAAATTGCTAGACCAGTCGCACTGGAACAAGGCTGTTCTTCCGAAACCAACCTCACGAAGACAGTCGCGAATCTCGCTGACATAAGGCTTGTCAACGCCGTAAGAACCGTACTCGTTCTCCACCTGAACCATGATGATAGGTCCACCGTTCTGGATGGTTAGCGGTGCGAGTTGCTTGCCCACTTCCTGCTCGAAAATCTTCACACGCTCAAGGAAATAAGGGTCGCGTTCACGAAGCTTGATGTCCTTCTTCTTGAGAAGCCACCAAGGCAGACCTCCCATCTCCCATTCTGCGCAAACGTATGGTCCAGGGCGAACTATGACATACATGCCGTTCTTCTGTGCCAAGCGACAGAACTCAGCCACGTCGTTGTTGCCGGTCCAATCAAATTGGCCTTCCTTCTGTTCGTGGATGTTCCAGAAGATGTAGATGCATATAGTGTTCATTCCCAACGCCTTGCACATCTTTATACGATGCTCCCAATAAGCGCGAGGAATGCGAGGATAGTGTATTTCGGCAGCTTTCACGATGAACGGCTGACCGTTGAGAAGGAATGTTCCCTTGCCTGCCTCGAAAGTGCCCTTTGCCTTAGGATAGTTTATGAAATGAACACCTTCCTTTGCGTTGTCGAGTTGCACGCCAGTAGGCTTGCCCTGAATGAAACCTTCGCCGAGACAAGGACGACGGTCATATACGCCTTTAGGGTATTTCGTGACGCTTTGCTTCTTGATGTCAACATTATCGAAGAAGATGTGATGTACCTTTCCTTCCGTGTCAGCACCGATGAAAGAGCCGTTTTCGCTGAGTCCGCTGATGTTCTTGAAAGTAATGTACGACACCTCGCCGCACTTTCCTTCCGTAGCACCCTTAGGGAAACGCCAACCAGCATCCTTGTGGTTACCTACGGCACGCGGATAACTCGTCACGTAAATCGGTTCTGCCTTGCCCCACCACACGTCGCTGAACAATCGGCATTCAACTTCCATGTTCTTGAAAGTCACGTTGGTAACGGTGCCTTCGTCACGGTTCTGTATGCCAAGACCACGGTTACTCGCAGTGATCTTGCAATCCTCGAAAGTAACGTTGCAGATGCTGTCCATGTTCTCGCTACCAATCTTTATTGTGCAAGAGCGACCAGTCATCACGCAGTTCCTTACATGAATGTCGCGACACTGCTGAGAGAGCATCGTGATGCCCTTTGGATTAAGGTAAGTGAACGCCTGCATATAGCCAGGACTATACTCACGACGGTTCTTCAGGCAGATGCAGTCGTCGCCGCTTTCAATGTGGCAATTCCATATCTCAACATTGCGAGTGTGGTCGAGGTCTATGCCGTCGCCGTTGCGAATCTTGAGTTGGTTGAGGAGATTCATGTCATGAATCTTAGCACCGTCGCAACCTACGAGATGCACTGTCCAGTAAGCACCGTTCTGGATAGTGACGCCAGTGATTTCCGTATTACGGCAACCGAAGATGGTGAGAAGGTGTGGACGTGGGTCGAACTTAGGATCCTTGAGTTCCTTCAGCACATAGCTATCCTCAAGTTCAGGTCCCATGAACGCTATACCATTGCCGTCGATTGAGCCTTCACCGCTGATAGTTATGTTCTCTTCGCCATTAGCCCAAAGCCACAGCATACCTTCGCCACGGTTGTCGCCGAAAGCAGACATCGTGTAAGTGGCTTCGTTAGGGTCAGCGAGAAGCTTGCTGCCTTTCGCAAATCTATAGTTTACATTACCCTTAAGCTGCAATGGTCCGCAAAGGTAAGTCTTGCCAGCAGCAAATTCCACGATGCCGCCGCCCTTGCCTGCACATTCGTAGATACATTGCTGTACGGCACGAGTGTCATCAGACTTTCCGTCGCCCTTGGCACCATACTGTGAAGGAGAGAAAACATTCTGTGCCATTGCTATTACTGGCATCAGAACAAAGGATAGTAGTAAGGTTATATTTTTCATAAGGTTCAGAGTATATTTGCTGCAAATTTATACATTATTTATAATAAAACAAACACTTTTGTCAATAATCTGATATTTTCGATGAATTGACGATAATCATTCTGCCATAATTCATTCTTTTATTGCAAGAATGTCGTATATTTGCTGCGTAATTCATCAACCAGAAAAGCATCCATGCGAAATAGATTTCTCCTTACATTTTTCATTCTTCATCTTTCATTTTTCACTTCCATAGCCTTTGCTGCCAATGACCTTACACGCTATGTTGATCCGATGATTGGCTCGGAAGGAGTGGGAAGGGTTGTCATTGGTCCGTCGTGTCCGTTCGGAATGGTCAAGCCTTCGCCTGATTGCACGGTGGCTCCGAACAGCGGTTGGCTGCCGATGCCTACGCAGGTGAATGGTTTTTCGCAGACGCATGTCAGTGGTACCGGTGGAGGTCCGAAGTATGGCAATGTGCTTGTCATGCCTTACAACTCGCCTTCGCAACATATTGTCGATGGCAAGACGACTGGCGACGACGCTTTCTGGGTTGACTACCGAATGTGGGAGAAGGCAGAGCTTGGCTATTACGCTACGAAATTCTCAAAGAGTGGCATAACAACAGAGGTGACCACTTCCGAGCGTGCTTCAATCTATCGCTGCGAATATCCTCAGTGGGGAGAGCATTGCATGGTAGTTGATGCCGGCTTCTTCCTTGGTGAGAATCCTGTTCCAAAGGCTCGTGAGGCGCAGCAGTTTGAAGGTTCGGCGATGATGCAGATGGCAAACAATGCCGTAGGCGGTTTCACGAGTATCAGTGGTGGTTGGAACAATGGTGGTCAATATACAGTGTTCTTCTATTGCGAAACATCAGAAGACTTTCTCTTGGCAAAGAAATGGGGAGAGTTTGGCAATGATAATTTATTAATTATAAATGATAGATTAACACAAAATCATACAAAGACAGGCTGCGTTCTTCGCTTTGCAGGCAATCCTGAGCAAGTTCTGATGAAGGTCGGAATATCATTCGTGAGTATTGAACAAGCAAAGCGTAACGCGCAGCAAATCAATGGGTTTGACTTCGACGGCACTCTCGCTTTGTTAAAGGCAAAATGGCAGTCAATCTTTGAGAGAATGACTATCAGCGAGAAGTCAACGGAAGCACAAAAGCGAATGTTCTACACTGGAATCTATCACACTATGATTGAGCCTGTTGACCGCACTGGCGAGAATCCGAAGTGGCAATGTGACGAACCTTATTACGACGATTTCTATGCTCTTTGGGACACTTACCGCACATCGCTTCCACTCATCACTCTCATCGATCAGCAGAAGGAAGTAGATATCGTTCGCTCTCTCATAGACATCTATGAGCATGACGGCTTCATGCCTGATGCTCGTAGCGGAAACAGCAACGGCAGAACGCAGGGAGGTTCAAATGCGGAAGTGGTAATAGCCGATGCTTTCGTGAAGAATCTGAAGGGCATTGACTATGAGAAAGGCTTGCGCGCGATGCTTAAGGATGCCGAAGTAGCACCAGAAGACGATGAAGCGGAAGGTCGTGGCGGTCTCAAGGAATACAATGCTCTCGGTTTTGTTCCTTACGGAATTGATAGAGCTGGCAATCGAACTGTGGAATATTCCCTTTGCGACTATTGCATAGCTGTCGTGGCTGACGGCTTGTACAAGCAAGGAAGTAGGGCGAAGTTCTCAGAACCGCTGAATGCCATTGCCGATAAATATTTCAAGAAAGCACACAACTGGCAGAATCTTTGGCGTGCTGACTATGAACATGACGGTGTTAGGGGATTCATAATGCCTCGCACAGCCGACAGAAAATGGATTGACGATGCTCCTTACGGCGACCCTTCCATGGGCATGACTTTCCGCTATACTCCAACAACCAATGAGGCTCCGTGGAACAATAAGTGGTGGGGAACATTCTTCTATGAGGCAACTTCGTGGGAGTATTCCATGAGCATGACTCACGACATCCCGCTGCTCGTTGAAACATGTGGCGGCAAGGAGGCTTTTGAGAAGCGTCTCGACACATTCTTCGCTAAGAAATATTATAATGTAGGCAATGAACCTTCGTTCCTTTCGCCATGTCTTTATCATTGGGCAGGTAAGCCTGACAAGACCAGTGCTTGTGTTCATAAGATAATAAACGAGTGCTACAACGATTCGCACGAAGGACTTCCTGGCAACGATGACTCGGGAGCAATGAGTTCATGGCTTGCGTTCCACATGATAGGTCTTTATCCTAACGCCGGCACCGACGAATATATCCTTCATGCGCCTATGGTGGAAAGTTGCACGATGACACTCGCCAATGGCAAGAAGTTCACTATCAATACAAATGGATTTGCGCCTAACCGCACGCGTATCAGTAAGATAACGCTCAACGGAAAGGCTTATCCTCATCGCACCATCAAGCATAGCGACATAATGAATGGTGGTGTGCTTACTTTGCATATCAAATAGGGTTCTTTTGGGCTTTTGCAAATAAAAATGCATGTAAAAACCAAAAAACTTTCAAAAGCTTTTTGATTATTGAATAATTAGTGTTACATTTGCACCCGAAAGTATAACATGAAAAATATCACTGTTTAACAATTTACATTTCAAAATGGGATTCTTTGGAAAATTAATTGGCGATGCACTCGGACAGGTTGTAAGTGACACTGTCGGTAAGGTAGTGAAGGAAGCCATAGCTGGAGACAATACTTCAAACGCTAACCAGAACAGCGCTACTCAGAACAATATTGTGGGCGGACAGGCTAAACCACAAACTTCTGGTGGTATGGTTGATATTTTGTCTCGTTTGCAAAACGCTGTCAACGAAGTGGAAAAACTTGGAAATTCAGAAGGTGTCATGTCTTGCCTCGCAAGATGGGATACAATTCTTCCACAATATCCGAAATGGGATCTTCCTGCAAAGACTATGTCGATAGAGCGTTATAATGATGGTGATGGCGGTTATTTCTACTCACTTGACGTAGAGGTTGAACACGAGGTAGAGATGGAGCAATTCCGCAACATCTATTGTGACAGACTTCGTAATGCTGGTTTCCATAAGGCAGGCAAATATCCTAGTGAAGACCATTATTACAAGCGCATCCTAGGTGTTGTTTACCATGTTGACCTTGAGCATTGGCATGAAAACGATACCGTCCTCAACATCCTGTACCGTAAAGGAGAACCGGAAGGTGGCTACGATTATAATCCTACTGGAGAGCCTACATGGGGCGATGTCATTAATGCGGTTAGTGGAAATCAGTCAGGAAACCAGTCAAGCAATCAGTCAGGACGACAGTCTGGCAAGAGCTTTTTCGACATGCTCAAGGATTCTCTTTAACCCCATAACATAGAAACCTTTAAACCTAAAAACCTTATATTACTATGGCAGAAGAAAAAAACTTCCAACAGAATGCTCAGGAGCAGTTTGAAAAAGCAATGAATACTCCTGATTCAACAAACGAACTCGATCCACAGGATATTGAGAAGAACAAAGTGATGGCTGTTCTTGCATATTGCGGTATCCTCGTTCTCATCCCACTTATGGCAGCAAAGGAGTCAAAGTTTGCTCGCTTCCACTGCAATCAGGGAATCGTTCTTTTGGTAATCGAACTTGTTCTTTCTGTTGCAGGTTGGTATTTCCCAGCAGGTATTGCTTGGATTATTAACCTCGTTAATATTGCAGTTGGTATCCTTGCCATCCTTGGTATCATCAATGCCATCAAGGGTCGTGCAAAGGAACTCCCATTGGTTGGTGGACTTAAGGTCATCAGCGGCGTATAAGTACTAAGACGAAATATTTGATTAATCGCTGGAATGGGTTGCCTTTGCTGCCCGTTTCAGCGTATTGTATTTATTTTACTCAGTTTTCATAGATGAATAGCACTCGCCTTATATCCCTATTGGTTCTTTTCTCTGCCGTGCTGCTTTCTTCGTGTAAAGAAGAGCCAGTGGAGAAGGGTAGGGCGATGTATTACTGGAACACCATCTTCCGCTTGGATTCCGTGAAGGAGCAATTCCTTTCCGACCATCATGTAGAGCGTATCTATGTGCGCTATTTCGATGTCGTTCAAGATGCCAATGGTGATCCTGTTCCTAACGCAACAATACAATTTGACAGTGCCGTAAGTTGTAGGCAGGAGATTATTCCTACGGTTTACATCCACAACGAGTGTATGCGAAAGAAGCCTAAGGGACTAGCCGAAAAACTCCTTGCCCGACTACTGCAGATGAACGAGACGCACTATATCGGAAAGGTTCAAGAGATACAAATAGACTGCGACTGGACTCAAACCACACGCCAGAACTTCTTTTCTTTCCTTGAGGAGCTTCACGGCATGACCAAGGAGAAAGGCATCACGCTCTCTGCCACAATACGTCTTCATCAGCTATCGCAGCCGGTTCCTCCCGTCGATTGCGGTGTGCTGATGGTTTACAATACAGGCAATCTCCGAAAACTTGAAGTGGAGAAACCAATCATCGACATCAACGATGTGAAGCCTTACCTCAAGCACCTTGAAAGCTATGAGCTGCAAATGTCATCGGCTTTCCCAATCTATAAATGGGATTTAGTGTTCCGAAACGGAAAGTTTGTTGACATCATCCATGAGGAAGGCGATGTGCCAATGCTTGAGACCGACACTATAGTCACCCGCGAACCTACGCTTCAGGACATCCTCGAATGCAAGAAAGCCGTTGCCCACAACAAGCCCGAATGCATGCGTGAGATTATTCTATTCGACTTAAATAATTATAATATAAACCGTTATACATCAGAAGATTATGAAAAGATTTTTGATTAGCCTATCAGTTCTCTTTTCTTTTGCATCAGCAGCAAATGCCTGCGGTTATGATGACCAGTCAGATAAGTACTACATGTTCAGCTATTGCGATAACTCCTTCCGCGAAAACTACGAAAATTCGATGGATAAGTTCTGGATGGAATATTGCAAGAAGGACTATCGCCCTTGGCACGATGAACTCGTTAAAGCAGCTAAGGCGAAGAACGATCGTGACATGCTCGTCTATCTCCAACAGCTCAAGGCATATTCCGATATAAGCGACGATGTACAGAACACATGGAACTATCCTACTGCTCTTGATCTCGCCAAGCGTAAACAGAATCTGCGAAACATCATAACTGTTGCAAATGCTAATCTTGGCGGCAAGTACGGCAATCGCTGGGCATTGCTCAAGATGCGTGCAAACATGCTTCTCGACAATCATCAGGACAATATCACATTCTTCACAACCAAGACTAAGAATTATCCGAACGACTGCTACAAGGACATGATGCGAAACATCTATGCCCGCGACCTTCTCCTTACTGGCAAGAAGCAGCAGGCATGGAACATCTATGCTGAGCAGAACGACCAACAGAGCCTTCTTTGGAGTGTCCGCAAGTTCACTAACCTTGCCGGCATTAAGTCAATCTGTGCAGAAGATGCCAATGCACCTGTTCTCAACTATCTTGTGCAGACATATGTCAATCGCATCCAATCGCTCATCGACGAGCGCGAAAATGAGATGCCTTACCTAGACTATACGAATGTCATTTGGGGTAGAGCTTACGCGCAAGTATCTGGCAATCAGTCCGCTGAGTTCAAGAATTTCATTGCTCATGCAAAGCAGATGGCACAAGGTGGACAGAGCAGAGTTCCATGTATGTGGATGAGTGCTGCTGCCCTTGTAAACTATTTCCTAAACGATTACAAGCAGGCTAACCAATGCATTGACCTTGCAATGAACATGCGTGGCACAGACGCAATGAAGAACAATGCTCGCCGCATCCGTATGCTCATAAAGCCTACAGTTACCAATATCCAAAGCAGTGAGTTCAGGTCTTTCATAGCACAGGAACTCCGTTGGCTTGACTCTCAGGTTAGGAAGGATGGTTATAGCAACGAAGCCATGGCTCGCGAAAGAATCATAAAGCATGTTCTTGCCGACGAATATAATCGCATGAACGATGCCACAACTGTTCTAGCGCTCAATGCCGTTGCCGACTTCAACGATTACAACAAATACAGCGATTATTACCGTGGTCGCTTCAACTATTCTAGTACTTCGTTCGATTTGATGAAGAATATGACAGCCAAAGAGGTTGAGCAGTTCTTCAATACTCTCGACAGCAACAGTTCCGACGCTCTCTCATCTTATTTCTCAGAAAGACTCGCTTCTCGCTACTCTGCCGATTTCCGCAACGATCTCATCGGCACAAAGCTCCTTGCAGAAAACAAACTCGCCGATGCGCTGCCATATCTCCAGAAAGTTCAGCGCGCATATCTTGAAGACCAGGCTATAGCTTACTATGTTTATCAGCGCGATTACAAGACTCCGTTCTGGAATGGTTTCCAGACACTTGAGGCAGATATGTATGACGAAGAAGGCGAACCTATCAAATATCCGCTCAAGGGCAATGTTAAGATTAACTTCTGCAAGGATGTCATCGCTCTCCAGAACAAGTACGGTGCTGCTGATGTTGACAGTCGCAAGCAGATAGCTTACCAACTTGCAGGCTATTACTATCAGGCATCTTACAAAGGCCAGTGCTGGTTCCTCACACATTACGGACAAAGCATTATGGATGAGCAGAATCCAAAGGAAGCAAATTTCCCTGCCATCGCTCGCAAATATCTTCAGGACGCAGCATCATCAACCGACAACAACCTGAAGCTTGCAGCCATGTTTGCCCAGATAGCAACCGCACCAGACCGCTGGGGTGAGTATGTATATGATGCAGACTACAACCAAGTCTTCCAAATCAACTATGCATCAGAGCAGTACGCAGCTCTCAAGAAACTCAACAACTACGTTCGCACTACAGGCTTCGAACCGGAATACATCTCTAACTGTGATGTAATCGAACAGTTCCGCAATAATCTTTAGGCAAATCCATAAAATGTAGAAGTAGGATAAATATATGAGTAGGAGGTAATCATGCTTGAAGTAAATCTTTTTGGGTAAACGATATTTTATTTCATTT
The DNA here is from genome assembly GCA_024401305.1 of Bacteroidaceae bacterium. Taxonomy (GTDB): domain Bacteria; phylum Bacteroidota; class Bacteroidia; order Bacteroidales; family Bacteroidaceae; genus Prevotella. The sequence continues at coordinate 26,064 of JAKSLI010000012.1, forward strand.
GCCAACAAATTATTGTAAAAGCAATAATCTTAAAAGCGTTAAAATGGCAAATTTTGAATCTATCGAAGTTGTGAACTTTACGGTCTGAAATATATTACTCTCTCTCTTTCTCAAAGCTCATGACATGGAGTGTCATTCTGTTGCGGTTTTGGGCTTTGCATCCTTCTCAGCATCGTAAGCCTTGACAATCTTGTTTACAAGGTGATGGCGCTGGATGTCTTTCCCGCTCATTTTTATTATTGAAATCTCGGGAATTGAATGGAGTAGGGTAGTGGCCTCTATCAGTCCGCTGCGTACTCCACGAGGCAAGTCAATCTGGGCAGGATCGCCAGTAATGATCATCTTCGAATTCCATCCCATACGAGTAAGGAACATTCTCATCTGTGCTGAAGTGGTATTCTGTGCTTCATCAAGAATAACAACGGCATCCGAAAGTGTTCTTCCTCGCATAAATGCCAACGGGGCTATCTGAATGACATTCTTTTCCATCATGTCAGATAGTTTTGCCTGCGGAATCATGTCTTCCAAAGCATCGTAAAGCGGCTGCAGATAAGGGTCGATCTTGTCCTTCATATCACCAGGAAGAAAACCGAGTTTCTCGCCAGCTTCTACAGCGGGGCGCGAAAGGATTATCTTCTTTATCTGCTTGTCTTTCAGTGCCTTGACTGCAAGAGCGATGCTGAGATAAGTTTTACCTGTTCCTGCAGGACCAATGGCAAAGACCATGTCCTTGGCGTAGAAAGAGTCAATCAGTTGTTGCTGGTTTTCCGACTTAGCCTTAATTGCCTTGCCATTGACATTATAGCAGACAACTCCCGTAACGGATTCGTCGTTTGTTTTTTCGCCATTAGTAATGTCAAGGATGTCCTCAAGAGAAATCTTGTTGTAATGATACAAATGTTTCTCCATTGAGGTTATTACCTTGCTGACGGTATCCAATTCCTTTTCTTCGCCGTAGAGCTTCAAGACATTGTCTCTTCCTACGATGCGAACTTTCGGATAAAGCGAGCGAAGCATCTGAAGATTTGCATTTTTCACTCCGTAGAACATTACGGGGCTCACTTCATTCAATATGATAGTAAGTTCTTTCAATTTCTTTCCTTTTAGATGAGAACTATGGTATCACCATACCTCTCTATTTATCATAATGCCGATACCGACAAATATTCTACTTCTTTACGATTTCTATAAGTTCAACCGTGAAGATAAGAGCTTCGTTTGGTTTGATGTTTTCTCCTGCGCCACGTTCACCGTAAGCGAGTTCGGAAGGAATGAAGACTTCCCACTTGGAACCTACAGGCATTAATTGCAATGCTTCTGTCCAACCCTTGATGACTTGCGTTACGCCAAACTCGGTTGGTTCGCCGCGCTTGATCGAGGAATCGAATACATTTCCGTCAATTGTGCGACCTTCATAGTGAACCTTTACATTGTCGTCTTTTGTCGGAATAGCTCCCTTGCCTTTTGTAATCACGCGATACTGAAGACCGCTAGCGGTTTTCTGAATGCCTTTCTTCTTTGCATTTTCTGCAAGGAATGCGTCGCCTTTAGCCTTGTTTTCAGCAAGAGTTTTTTTATGAGCTTCCTCCACGGCATTATTGAGCATCTGCATTGCCTGTTGACCAGACAAGGAAACTTCTTTGCCGTTAAGCATCTCCATAGCTGTTTGGAGGCAAAGTTTCTCGTCGAACTCAACGCCCATACGTTCGAAATTCTTACGGCTCATATCAAGAAGTTGCTTGACATTTTCACCTACAAAGACACCTACTGCATAACTTAATGAGTCTTTTGGCATGCCCTGTGCAAAGATTGGAGCAGCGCTGGCAAGGAAAAGAATATTTAGTATTATTTTTTTCATTATAGATATACTTTATTATATACAAGAATAGGGGAGCGCACTCCCCTACTCTATGGTTTGATTATATTTAAAAGATTGATATAATCTATTGAAATTCAAACGATTAGTTCATCTGAATCTGTGGCATCTGTGGCTGAGCTGCAGCCTTTTCAATGCTAATAAGCTCTACCTTGAATACGAGTGGAGAGAATGCAGGGATGAGTTCGCCTGCAGCCTGCTCACCGTAAGCGAGGTTGTAAGGGATAACGCACTCCCAAGTAGAACCTACTGGCATTTCCTTGAGAACTTCCTGCCAACCCTTGATAACCTGAGCAAGTGCCAATGTAGCAGGCTCCTTACGCTCGTAAGATGAGTCGAATACCTTGCCTTCCATGTTCTTGCCTTCGTAATTAACCTTAACTGTTGACTCAGCAGTTGGCTTTGCGCCATTGCCTTCCTTGAGGACCTTAAAGTAGATACCAGTGTTGCCGAGCTGTTTGTATTCCTTGTTAGCAGCGTACTTCTTCATGAAAGCTTCAGCCTTTGCAATAACATCCTTGTTAGCTTCAGCCTTCATGGCAGCCATGATGCGCTCAACATTTGCCTGTGCCTGCTCAGCAGTCATCTCAGTCTTTTCGCCATTGATGCCAGCAAGAAGACCTGCCATGAGGTTGTTGAGAGAGATTGTCTTGGTAGAATCTGCACCATAGCACTCCTGGTTAAGACTTGGAATCATACGCTGAGAGATAACCTGACCCATCTGAATACCAACGATGTAAGCCTGCAAGCTCTTGTCGTCAGCCTTCATCTTGGCACCTTCTGCAAGACCCTTGTAGAAGTCATCCATCATAGTTGTGTCAACACCATTCTGAAGCATAGCCTGCTTGAGACCTTCTGCCTGAGAAAGACCGAATGAGTAAGCAAGAGTATCTGCCTCACTCTCAAGATTTGCCTTTGGAGCCTTGTTGCCACAAGAAACTGTCATAATAGCAGCTGCAGCAATTGCGATAAAAGAAATTTTCTTCATGATTTTTATTTATTTTTTGTGTTTTACAATACTTTGAGAAGCTCAACATCGAAGATAAGAGCTGCGTATGGAGGAATTGAAGCACCAGCACCACGAGCACCATAGCCGAGCATATAAGGGATGAAGAAGCGGAACTTTGCGCCTTCCTTCATGAGCTGGAGACCTTCTGTCCAGCCTGCGATGACCTGCTGAAGACCGAATGCAGCTGGTTCGCCACGCTGGATTGAAGAATCGAACACAGTGCCATCGGTAAGCATACCTTCGTAGTGGCACTGAACAGTATCTGTAGCCTTAGGCTGCTTGCCTGTACCTTCCTTGAGGACGATGTACTGAAGACCGCTCTTTGTAACTACAATGCCTTCCTTCTTTGCATTTTCCGCAAGATACTTCTCGCCTTCTTCCTTGGCAACCTTGCCCTTTTCCTCTGCAAGGCGCTGGTTTTCAGCTTCCATCTTCTGGAAGAATTCATTCACGATAACCTGTGCTTCCTTATGAGAAATCTTGAGTTCCTTGCCCTTTACAACATCTTCGATGGCAGCAGCGAAATCAGCGGCTACGATCTGGTGTGCTCCCATGTGAAGGAGCTGGTCTCCGATGCCAAGACCGAGAGAATAACTAAGTTTATCCATTTATATTGTTTTATGTTTTTGGTTTTTAGTTTTTTGCACAAAGGGGTTTGACCCTTTTGTGCATTTTTTATTACATTCTAACCTTGTTGTCCACCATCTTCAGGAACTCTGAACGCAAGGCAGCGCTTGACTTGAAGCGTCCTGTAAGATAGCTGGAAGTCATCATTCCTTCCTTGCGAGCTCCGCGCATAGTCTTGCAGAGGTGCGTACCTTTCATTACAAGAGCCATACCAAGTGGCGGATGTTCGTCGCCAAGAGCTTCCGTGAGCATTTGTACAACATCGCGAGTAAGACGTTCCTGAACCTGAAGTTTGGCAGCACAATAATCTATAACCCTACCCACTTTCGAGATACCAAGTATCTTTCCCTTAGGATTTGGCAGGTAAGCAAACCAATAGGTGCCGAAGAAAGGCATCATGTGATGTTCGCAGCATGAATAGAACGAACCACTGTCAACAATCATTCCGTCATAAACAAGACCGTCATCACCGTTCTGGAAGACCGTAATCTTCGGTTTTTCGTCTTCCTTATAACCACGGAATATCTCGTCAAACATGCGCACAATACGGTCTGGAGTACCTTGAAGTCCAAGACGATCAGGGTCTTCACCGATGTACTTGAAGATAGTTTTGATGCTATCCTCAACCTCTTTTCGAGAAATTCCGTTTTGAATAAGTTCGTTGTTCATTAGCCTTTTGATTTGCACATTAGAGTCGCAAAATTACTACATTATATATAATAAGCAAAGAAAAAGAGCAAAAAACTGACTCAATTATGCTATAAAACAAATAAAAGACGCACATTTATAAATAAAATATGTAAATTTGCCCGCGTAAAACATAAATAATAGAACCAAAAGAATGAAAAAGATAGTATTTCTAACCGGTGCTGGAATGTCAGCAGAAAGCGGAATAAAGACCTTCCGTGACGCTGGTGGACTTTGGGAAGAATACCCTGTAATGCAAGTTGCCTCACACACAGGATGGCTTGAAGATCCAGAACTCGTGAACCGATTCTACAACGAGCGCCGCAAGCAACTAATAACATGCCAACCGAACGAAGGCCACAAGCTCGTTGCAAAGCTTGAGGAACAGTACGAGATAGCAGTGGTTACGCAGAATGTTGACAACCTTCACGAGCGTGCTGGCAGCACAAGGGTTGTACATCTTCATGGCGAACTGATGAAGGTATGCTCTTCTCGTGATACGGAAAATCCACATTTCTGGCGCACGATGACTGCCGACGACTACGAAGTGCAAGCGGGAGAAAAGGCAGGCGACGGCAGTTTGCTCCGCCCATACATCGTGTTCTTCGAGGAGTCTGTGCCAAAGATGGAAGAAGCTGTAATACTGGCAAACAGCGCAGACATATTCGTAATCATCGGTACTTCGCTGAATGTCTATCCGGCAGCAGGTCTTGTACGCTATGTAAAGCCGGGAACTCCTGTCTATCTCATTGACCCAAACCCAACCGTAGGTCCAGCTTCAGGCATTGCAAACCTTCACATCATAGCCAAAGGCGCTTCTGAAGGTATGAAGGAACTCACGGAAATACTTTCAAAATAAACAAGCGAAAATGCGCAAGATAATATTATTTCTCCTTCTGTTCGTTTCTACCCTCGCCTACTCCATTCCCGCTAAGCGTATCACAAAGACCGCAACCATCGACGGCAAGCAGGTCAAGCTTACATTCACAGGCAACGAGAAGGTGCATTTCTGGTTATCAGAAGACGGCAAGAAATACAAACTTAACGAGGACGGAACTTTCAGGATCTACCCAGAATCTTCATTCCAGAAAACAATTGCAAGCAACAAGTTTGAAGTGAAGAATCAGGAAGCTTCCATTCCGAACACACCTGCTTTTGCCAAAGCAAGAGCAAAGCGAAAGGCTAAATATCAAGGACAAAAGCGCGGACTTCTTATCCTTGCAGAGTTTGCTGACAACACTTTCACATCAACTACCAATCCAAGGGAAGACTACCAGAAGCTTGTTGCGGAAGAAAACTATAAGGGTACAAAGAATTACGGCTCCGTTCGCGACTATTTCAAGGCACAATCCTACGGTCAGTTTGACTTCGTTCTCGATGTAGTAGGTCCTGTTAAACTATCTCAAGAGATGAGCTACTACGGTGGCAACGATAGATATTCAGACGATGACCTTCGCGCAGGAACGATGGTTTGGGAAGCATGCCAAATCGCTGATGAAGAAGTGGATTTCTCACAATACGATTGGGATGGCGACGGCGAAGTGGAGAATGTTTTCGTACTCTATGCAGGCTATGGCGAGGCGCAAAGCTACAAGGCTAATACGGTCTGGCCTCACGCTTGGTATCTTTCTGCGGCAAAGGAATATGAGGAAACCATAGGTTCTTGCGTTTTCGATGGCGTAACCATTGATTCATACGCTTGCGGATGTGAACTTGCCGGCAGTCGCGGATCTGTCCAAGATGGTATCGGAACAATCTGTCATGAGTTCTCCCATTGCTTCGGGTTGCCTGATTTCTATTGCACAGACTATAGCCATACTGAATTAGCAATGGATAATTGGTCTATTCTCGACGTAGGTAGTTACGCAGGCAACGGCTATATTCCTGTGTCATATACCGCTTACGAACGTTGGTTCTGCGGATGGCTTGAACCGACTGAACTTTCTTCACCACAGTTCATTAAGGGCATGTCTAACATAGATGAAAACGGAGAGGCTTACATTATCTATAATGATAACAATCCAAACGAATACTACATGCTTCAGAACATTCAGAAGAAGGGTTGGAATTATTCGGCGGGAGGCCACGGATTGCTTGTCATCCATGTTGACTACAACGAGAAAGCTTGGGATAACAACACATTAAACAACTACAAGGACCACCTGCGAATGACCCCTATCTGTGCCGACAACAATAGAAGTGGTTATAATCTTGCAGGCGACACTTACCCCGGCACATCGAAGAACACAGAGCTTACAGACTTCTCCACTCCAGCGGCTACGCTCTTCAACGCCAATACCGACGGTAAGAAACTGATGCACAAGCCTATAACAGAAATTGCAGAAAGCTCTGACGGTCTTATTTCCTTCACTTTCATGGGTGGTGTTCACGTTGACATTCCTGAGGCATTATCGGCAATGATGAAAGGTAAGGAGATTACTGCCACTTGGAATGACGACATGGCTGATGTTACTTCGTATAACATAAAGTACGGAACATTGAACCCTAATTCCGTGGAAGAAAAGATTGTTGTCAACGAAGACTTCTCCAAAACAATGGCAAGCAGCGATAACAACGTCGACATTTCCGCTTCACTCGACAAGTTTCTGAACACACCTGGCTTTACAGGAACCAAACTTTATTCCGGCAGAAAAGGTTTGAAGATGAGCACAAGTGCGGTTAACGGAGAACTTATCTCGCCAGTTCTTACCGAGAGTACTGGCAATATCAGTATTAACCTGAAGTCCGAGATTTACGGCAAGGATGTTTGCACTCTCACAATCAATGTTTACAAGGCTGGCGAAGTATCACCGTTCTATGTATCAGAACCAATCGAAGCAGGTAAGGACACTACGATTAATGTTAGCTATGTACCGTCTGAATACAAGGTGCTAATCTCTGCCCAAAGACGCTGTTACCTGAGTAAACTTCAAATCATTGGCTCAGAATCTACCCCATACGAGAATGAGACTCTTATCGAAGGTGTGACTTCAATGCCTTACACCTTCACGACTGACTTGGAAGCAAGCGAATATTGGATGATGATTCAAGCTGTTGGTCCTGAGGAAAAGACTTCAGAATGGAGCGAGGCGGTATTGTTCACTGGTGGAGCAAACGCAATAAACAATACCTTCTATACCCCACTCTACAATGCTCAGTATAACCTTAACGGTCAGCGTGTTGGCAAGGATTTCAAGGGCATAATAATCAAGGGCGGCAAGAAGTATCTCGCTCGTTGATGGGAACTCGCATTGTAAAGTACCCTAACTCAAGTCGTAAAGTACCCTAACTCGAACCGTAAAGTACCCTAACTCGAACCGTAAAGTACCCAATTACGATGCATAATCCATAGGAATTTGCCTCAAAAAATGCATTTTTTGAGGCGTTTTCCTTGGAGTTTTCATCAGATTTTCCAATAAACTGATTTTCAATCCGTTACAAAAACAACAAAAAAGCATGTAAATAATGACAAGAATAGCTATAACCCTTACACTCTTACTGACAACTTTCGCTGTGTCATTCGCCAGCAAAGTTGACGACATCAAGGCTATCATCACGAAAGTTAATAACCATTGGCAGCAGAATCACTCTCCAAAAGAGCGTGCTTTCTGGGATGTGGCTGCTTATCACACTGGCAATATGGAGGTGTATAAGCTGATGCCTAACCAAGAGTGGCTTGACTATTCCATCGCTTGGGCTGAGCACAACCAATGGAAAGGCGCAAAGAGCAACAATCCCGCCGAGTGGGTTTATACCTACGGAGAGAAGGAAAGATTCGTGCTTTTCGGCGATTGGCAGATTTGCTTCCAGACATATTGCGACCTCTACAACCTTGACAAGAAGCCGGAAAGAATAGCCCGTGCTCGCGAGGTCATGGAATATGAGATGTCAACTGCAAAGAACGACTATTGGTGGTGGGCAGACGGACTTTACATGGTTATGCCGGTTATGACAAAGCTTTACAACATCACTGGCAACAAACTCTATCTTGACAAGCTCTATGAGTATCTTTCATACGCTGAAAGCATCATGCTTGACGAGGAGACAGGCTTGCTCTATCGTGACGCAAAGTATGTTTATCCAAAGCATAAGTCGCACAACGGAAAGAAGGATTTCTGGTCTCGTGGCGACGGTTGGGTGTTTGCTGGTCTTGCAAAGGTGCTTCAGGACTTGCCAAAAGATGATGCTCATCGCGACCATTATATAAATATGTATAAGAAGATGGCTGCGAGCATCGTGGCTTGCCAACAGAAAGAAGGCTATTGGACACGCTCTCTCCTCGATCCTGAACATGCTCCAGGACCTGAGACAAGCGGAACTGCGTTCTACTGCTATGGCTTGCAATGGGGCGTAAACAATGGTTATCTCAAGGGGAAAGCTTATCAGAAAGCTGCCGACAAGGCTTGGAAATATCTCACAAAGACAGCTCTTCAGGAGGATGGTAGCGTAGGATATGTGCAGCCTATTGGCGAAAAGGCTATTCCGGGACAGGTCGTTGATGCCAAGTCAACAGCGAATTTCGGTGTCGGAGCCTTCCTTCTTGCTGCTTGCGAGCGCATCAGACATCTTAAGAAATAATCCGATAATACAATAAAAACAACATAACCTACGTTATATATAATATGAAATTCGTAATAATAATCCCTGCACGCTATCAGAGCACTCGCTTTCCAGGCAAGCCTTTGGCTGTGCTTGGAGGCAAACCTGTGATACAACGCGTGTATGAGCAGGCTAAGAAAGTGCTTCCGGATGTGTGGGTTGCTACAGACGATGACCGCATATTCCAAGCCGTTGAGGCTTTCGGAGGCAAGGCTGTCATGACTCGCGCTGACCATAAGAGCGGAACTGACCGCATACAAGAGGCTGCGGAAAAGATTGGCGGAGACTTCGATGTAATCATAAACATACAGGGTGATGAGCCGTTTGTTCAGGCTTCGCAGATAGAAACACTCATGCATCTATTTGATGATCCACAGACACAAATCGGTACTCTCGGAAAACCGTTCGATGTAAGCAATGGAATGGAGAATGTTGACAACCCAAACTCTCCGAAGATTGTAACAGACATCCGTGGTTTTGCCCTCTATTTCTCTCGAAGCGTCATACCTTATGTACGTGGAAAAGAGCATGATATGTGGCATGAGAACTTCCCTTACCTGAAGCATCTTGGAGTTTATGCTTACAAGAAGGAAGTGCTTAGGGAGGTCACTTTGCTTCCGCAATCGTCGCTAGAAATAGCGGAATCACTCGAACAACTCCGCTGGCTTGAGAACGGTTATCGCATTCGCGTAGGCAAGACTGATGTGGAAACTGTCGGAATAGACACCCCAGAAGACCTGCAAAAAGCTGAAGAATTCTTGAAATACAAACTATAAAAAACAACGTAATATCAAAATGGAACAAGTAGTTGTAAACTCATACGACGAGTTTGCTGCCTTTGAAGGCAAGACAATCGGTACAACCGATCCAATGGTAATTGACCAGAACCGTATCAATCTTTTTGCTGATGCTACATCAGACCATCAATGGATTCATGTTGACACGGAGCGCGCTGCAGTGGAAAGTCCTTATAAGTCAACAATTGTTCACGGTTATCTTACTCTCAGCGTTCTTCCAAAGCTTTGGCAGGACCTTATTCAGGTAAATAATATCAAGATGCTTGTTAACTACGGAATGGAGAACATGAAGTTCGGTCAGCCAGTCCTCTCTGGCCAGAGCATCAAGCTTACAGCTGGTCTTAAGAGCATCCAGAACCTCCGCGGTATTGCAAAGGTGACAGTGAACTTCACACTTGCCATTGCAGAAACAGGCAAGAAGGCTCTCGAAGGCAACGCCATCTTCCTTTATTATTTCAATAACTAATAAATGAAAAAAGTACTCCTGATATTCTCAATCATTGTTCTCCTCGTCTCTTGTGGCGTGGAGAACACAGTGAAAAAGGGCGACAAATTTGTTGCCCTTGGAGAGTATTATGAGGCTTCTCTTCAGTATAAGAAGGCATATCAGAAGACTCCGACGAAGGACAAGACAGACAGAGCTGTGCGCGCGTTGAAACTTGCCGACTGCTATGCTCGCATCAACTATACGCAAAAAGCGGTGGCAGCCTACAAGAACGCCATCCGCTACGGCATAGATTCACTTCCTGTCCACGAGGCTTTGGCTTATCAGGAAAAGATGGCCAAGACGAAGAAAGACCCACTTTCCCACTACAAGGTGAAGCGAATGGAGATCTTCAACTCTCGTCGCGCCGACTACTCCCCTGCCCTATTCGGCGATCAGTACGACCGTCTTTATTTCACATCTACGAGAAACGATGCTCAAGGTGATGAACTTTCTGGCATTACAGGCATGAAAAACGGTGACATCTTCTTCAGCGAGAAGGATGACAAAGGCAAATGGGGACGTCCTCAAACCATTGAATCCGGATTGAACTCCGAAGCTGACGAAGGTGCTTGCTCGTTTACTCCTGATGGAGCTACCATGTATCTCACTCAATGCTCTACAGACCCTTCTTATCCTCGTTACGCACAAATCGTAACTTCACAACGCGCAGATGCTGCTTGGGGCAAACCTAATCCGCTGGAAATATCAAAGGACACCTTGTCGTCTTTTGCTCATCCTGCAATAAGTCCTGACGGCAACTGGCTTTATTTCGTAAGCGATATGCCGGGAGGCAAGGGCGGACTCGACATTTGGCGAATTAGGATTGGCGTCGGCGGACTTGGCGGCGTTGAGAATCTTGGCGAGCCTGTCAATAGTGCTGCCGATGAGATGTTCCCGTCTTTCCGTCCGAATGGCGACCTTTATTTCTCGTCAAAGAGGGAAAGTTCAATGGGAGGTCTTGACATCTACATCGCTTCCGTGAACCGTGACACCCACAAGTTCGAGCTCTCTCATCCTGGTTTTCCTTTGAATTCAAATGGCGATGATTTCGGAATGACTTTCGAAGGAGTTCATAATCGTGGTTTCTTCTCTTCTAATCGTGGAGATGCACGTGGCTATGACCATATCTACAGTTTTGAATTGCCTGAAATGACACAGACAATTACTGGTTGGATTTATGAAATGGACGGCTACGAATTGCCTTCTGCACAGGTCTATATCATCGGAAACGACGGCACTAATGCTCACGCAACCGTGAAGAGCGACGGTTCTTTCACATATGTGGCTGAGCCTGGAACAGAGTACATTTTCCTTGCTACTTGCAAAGGTTACCTTAACGCAAAGTCAGAAGTCTATGTACCTGATACAGTGACCGTTGCCCACGATTACACTCTTCAGTTCCCTCTTGCTGCATTAAGCACACCAACTCTCATCGAGAACATCTTCTACGACTATGGAAAGGCTACTCTCCGACCAGAGTCAAGTGCTGCTCTTGACAGCCTTGCAGACATGCTTACGCAGAACCCGAATGTGACAATCGAGCTCTCTTCACATTGCGACTACCGCGGTTCTTCCGAATTCAACAAAACACTCTCGCAGAAGCGTGCAGAATCTGTTGTGAATTATCTTATTGAGAAAGGCATCGCAGCCGATCGCCTCACGCCTGTCGGTTATGGAAAAGAGAATGCAAAGACCGTAAACAAGAAGGTCGCAAAGCGCTATCCATGGCTTAAGGTTGGCGAAAAACTCACTGAAGAATTCATCACAAGTCTTAAAGACAAAGAGAAAGAGGAGATTTGCAACGAACTGAATCGCCGCACGGAATTCCTTGTCCTTCGCACCACTTACAACATGTTTGACGAGAAAGGCAACTTGAAGAACCCACCAATAAAAAAGAAGCCAGCCATTGAGACTGACTCCGATTCTGATTTCGACTTTGAATTCTAACGCGTAATTATCTCAGACGAAGTCTCTGTCCTACTGCTATTCTTGCATCTGGTGGGAGGTTGTTGATGCGGTAGAGGTATTTAAGGCGGATGGCGAAACGCTGCGAAATGCTATACATGCTGTCGGTTTGCTTTACGACATAGACCTTTCCGGCATACTGCTTGTCGCCCTTCTTTGCCTTCTTCTTCAGATAGACGATGTCGCCCGGATAGAGACGGTCGTCGGCATCACACTCGTTGTATTTGGCTAGCTTGCGACACGATTTGTTGAGGTTCCATGCTATGGTCTTGTATGTGTCGCCTTGTTGTGCTACGATATATGGCACGCCATTGTTGAAGCGGATGTCATAATTCCTGCGAACATAGTTCTGTGAAGGCTGCTGCTTCTGCGGCTTCGTGTCAGCAGTTTTTGTATCAGCAGGCTTGAGCTTCGAAGAGCTCTTAACGCTGTCGAAGCGATAGAGTTCGTAGCGCTCAATAATGGATATGAGGTTCTGCGCGTAAGTTGGCGAGGTGGCATATCCGCACGCCTTCAAGCCGTGCGCCCAAGAGCGATAGTCAGTTATGTCGTATGTAAAAAGACGCTGATAGCGCTCGCGGAGAAGAAACTGGCTATGGTCTTCAAAGCTCTCCTTCGCATTGTCATATACGCGGAAACACTCTCCGTTCTCGTCGTCATCGTGATATTGCTTCTTTCCGCTCCATCCGTGACACTTTATGCCGAAATGGTTGTTGCCGTGAGTGGCAAGCCTACTCTTGCCGCCGCCACTTTCAAGAAGTCCCTGCGCGAGGGTTATTGAGGCAGGTATGCGATGACGCTGCATCTGCTCAACGGCTATCCCTGAATACTTCTCGATGTAAGCGTCGTAATCGGGATTGCGCCATTGCTGGGCAGATGCAGTAAGAAATGATGTTAAAAGAAAGAGTAATAGAAATTTAAGTCGCATTACTTGTACATAAAGCGCTTGATGGACTTCTTCGGTGTCTTCTCAAACTCTGTTTCCATGATCTCAACAGATTGCAACTTGGCGTATGATGCAATGACCTTGTTTACCTCCACACGGTTCTGCTCCATGAGTTCAGCGAGCTGCTCCCTTGAAAGTCCAGCCTTCTCTGCCTCTGCATAATCCGGGTAAATCAAGCCGACGAACTTGTCGTTGCGCTGCACCATGACTGACTCCACGACGTATGGCATGGAGTTGAGTTTGTCCTCTATCTCTTCTGGATAGACATTCTGTCCGTTAGGGGTAAGAAGCATGTTCTTCGAACGGCCCTTGATATAAACGAAACCATCCTTGTCGATAGTTCCGAGGTCGCCTGTGTGATACCATCCCTCGCCGTCGAGAGCTTCGCGTGTTGCAGCATCATTCTTGAAATAGCCAAGCATCACGTTATAACCTCGTGCTAGGATTTCACCGGCTTCGTGGTGTGGGTCAGGCGAATCAATCTTCACTTCCATGTGGATAACCTGTCGTCCGCAAGAACCGGTGCGAGCTGTCTTGTAGTCTTCGTATGTGATGATAGGCGCACATTCAGTGGCACCATAACCAACGGTAACAGGGAAGTCTATGTCGCGAAGGAACGATTCCACCTCATAACTGAAAGCGGCACCACCGATGATTATCTCGTAAAGGTTTCCGCCGAAAGATTCGTAGAGCGCATCGCGAAGCTTCTTCCGGATCTTGCCGCCCACGATAGGCAGTTTCATCATGAACTTGATGTTTGGCGTAAGCTTTGGGAAAACGCGCTTGCGTATGATCTTCTCAATGACGAGAGGAACGGCGATGATTACGATAGGCTTAACCTCGCGGAAAGCCTGTGCAATGATGGCTGGTGAAGGCACGCGAGAGAGGTAGAAGATGTGGCAACCTGTGATGAATTCGTAAAGGAACTCAAACGCCATGCCGTACATGTGTGCCATAGGCAGAATGCTTACCACATGATCGCCAGCATGAACAACCTCACCAAGAACGCCCTTAGCAAAATCCATATTGCTCCATAGAGCGCGGTATGGAAGCATTACGCCCTTTGAGAATCCTGTAGTACCGCTCGTGTAGTTGATGAGGGCAAGTTCATCAGGGTTCTGCTCTATGTAATACTGCACATGCTCACGACGGAAATTCTTCGGATAGCGCTTGCCGAAAAGTTCGTTGAGATGTTCGCGGGCAAAGGTAATCTTCTCGTTTGTGGCTGACAACACAGAGAAATCCTGGATATTTATGATGGCTTCTACGGCAGGCATTTCCTCTGGCTTGATTGTTGGACCTACCACATCACCCACAAACAGGAGTTTTGCCTCAGAGTGGTTCACGATAGAATGAACCTGGTCAGGCGTAAACTCATGAAGGATAGGCACGGCAATTGCGCCATAAGTGAGCGTAGCAAGATAAGCCACTGCCCAATGCGTGCAGTTTCTGCCGCAGAGAGCAATCTTGTCGCCATTCTCAATTCCAGATTCCTCAAAGAGGATGTGGAGTTTCTCTATCTTGCGAGCCACATCCTTATATTGGTATGTTACGCCCTTATAATCGGTGAGAGCATCTAAATCCCAATGATCCACGATAGTGTTCTCAATGAGACGATTGAAAGATGATATGCTATTCATAATTTCTTGCAATTTATGTGTTGCACAAACTAAAGTTTCAGTGTGCAAAATTAAAAATAATAATGCACAAACAAAAATTTTTTGTGCTTATATTATATATAATGAGTATTTTTATTAACTTTGCACATCAAAACAGGGGCTTTGAAGAATAAGCCTAAAAAAATAATGAAGAAGTCAAAGACAGCATACGTTTGTTCCGAGTGTGGGTACGACTCGGTAAAATGGCTCGGGAAATGTCCTTCCTGCGGGCAATGGGACACGTTCAAGGAGGTGCGCATAGACAGCGCCTCTACAGCTACTGTTGCACGTGATTTCAGCAAGCCGTCGGCTCTTATGGGCACCAAGGCAATGAAGCTGAACGACATCTCGGCAGACAAGGAACCGCGCATTGATCTCGGCGACGAGGAGCTTAACAGGGTGCTCGGAGGAGGTATGGTGCCGGGAAGCATCATCTTGCTTGGAGGCGAGCCAGGCATCGGAAAAAGTACGCTCACGCTGCAAACCATCCTCAACATAAAAGACCGCAACATCCTGTATGTGAGTGGTGAGGAAAGTGCGTCGCAAATAAAGATGCGTGCCGACAGAATCTCGGGCAGCAACACAGGCGAAAGCGACTCGCCAGTAAGCATTCTCTGCGAAACGAATCTCGAGAAGATCTTTGACGCGATAAAGGAAGTGCAACCGGAGATTCTCGTCGTTGACTCGATACAAACCATCGCTACCGAAACTCAGGAGTCTTCGCCAGGAAGCATTGTGCAGGTTCGCGAATGTGCGTCGATGCTTCTGCGTTATGCAAAGACAAGCGGTACGCCGGTGCTTCTCATAGGTCATATCACGAAGGAAGGCACTCTGGCAGGTCCGAAGATTCTGGAGCATATCGTTGACACGGTGATACAGTTTGAAGGTGACCAGAACCATGTGTATCGCATTCTTCGCAGCATAAAGAACCGTTTCGGAAGTACTTCGGAATTAGGCATTTACGAAATGCAGCACAATGGACTTCGACAAGTTTCAAATCCATCGGAACTTCTCTTGAACGAAGACCATGAAGGACTTTCCGGCATTGGCATCGCAGCAGCAATGGAAGGCGGCAGACCTTTCCTCGTTGAAACGCAGGCATTGGTGTCAACAGCGGCTTACGGTACGCCACAGCGTTCTGCTACGGGCTTTGACCAACGACGCCTGAACATGCTCCTTGCCGTTCTTGAGAAGCGCGTGGGGTTCAAGCTCATACAGAAAGACGTTTTCGTGAACATAGCAGGAGGCATGAAGATAAACGACCTTGCCATGGACCTCAGCATAATAGCAGCTGTGCTATCAAGCAATGTTGACACGCCAATAGAGACAGGAGTTGCAATGTGCGGAGAGGTGGGATTGAGCGGAGAAGTGCGCCCGGTATCACACATTGAGCAGCGCATAGCCGAAGCTGAGAAACTCGGATTCTCAACGATAATAATTCCAAAACTGAACACGAAAGGCAACAACCTCTCGAAGTTCAAGATAGAAATCATACCTGTAAGAAAAGTGGAAGAAGCGCTGCGTGCGCTCTTTGGTTAAGTAACAATCATATTTTGTTCACTTACATAAATGAGAACATTAAAATACATATTCGCAATAGCCGTGGTTTTGGGCTTCCTAGGCTATGTTTGCTTCGACATATTCTTCCCTAACGGATTTGGGGGCGACGACGAAGAGAACTCTGCCACTACGAAGAAGACCGCGCTAAACATCGGTGCGCCAAACAATATCAGCAGCCTTCCAATCTGGGTGGCTGAGGAAGACAGCATTTTCGACTCTCTCAAGGTTGACATCAGTGTAAGGGAATTCACGGATCAGCTTGATTGCGACATGGCTTTTGCCGAAGGAAAAATAAACCTTTCCATCTCTGACCCCAAGCGTGCAGAATGGCTTGCCACACAGAAGAAACAGAACTTCACGGAGCTCCGCAAGTTTCCTATGCCATACGCCATGGTAGCATGTCACAAGGCACGCATCGCGAACATCACTCAACTGAAGGACAAGATGCTCGCCGTGACACGCCATTCGTCATATTCGGCAGCAGCATTCGCTTGCCTGGACAGCGTGAAGATGAAGCACGACAGCGTGTATATCGTGCAGATAAACAATCCTGTCGTGGCAACACACATGCTTCATAACGCGGAACTCGATGCCACATTCCTTCCCGAGCCTTTCGTTTCGTTGGCTAAGACCATGGGACACAACGCCTTGTACAAGAACTATGCGCAAGCCTTGCTCATTGCCAAGAACGACATAAAGGCTGACGACAAGAAGCGCTTCAACCAAGCAATCGACGAAGCCGTGAAACGCATTCGCAAGAATGGCATCAAGCATTATTCGGAACTCATAGCACGACGCTGCAAATGCTCTCAGCAGTTTGACAACGAACTGAAAGTAAGATTCTAAAATCCATCACGAAAGATTCCAAATCCACTACTCATGCTCTCATCAATAATCTCAAAAATAGAAGAACTCATTGAGCTGAAGAATGCTCCGTTTGCTGACGACCTCTCACGCATAGAGGAAGACTTCCAGCGAATGGCTGAATTCTATGCCCAAGGAAACATCGACCCGGAACTCAAGAAGGTGTATGACAAACTGCACGACAGGGCGGAAAAACTGCTACTGCAAGTTGAAGCATACGTGCGAACACAGGAGAAGCCTTTCTATCAGAAGATGCTTTCCGACACAAAGGGAAACTACACACTTGACCTGCTTGAACTTCACAACAAGCTTGAGGATTTCGTGATAGACTTGACCATGCTCGATTTGGAAGAAAACGAGGCGGAGAAAGCGGCGAAGAAGAAGAGCATCTACGAGCGTCACTTCGAGTACAGGAAGGTGTTTTTCGCACAGGTTTTCCTTGCTCCTCATCTTGACAACGATAATGCCAAGGCACTGGAAGAGATTATCCTCTCGTCAAGCATTGACAATGTTGATGCTCAGCTTATTACAACAGCCCTCATGCTTTCGTGCATGGATCTCTTCGATAGCAACAAGGCAGACATTCTGTATAATGTTTACAGAAAAACAGACAACGATATTCTTCGCCAGAAAGCCCTCGTTTCATACGTATTGGGCTTGGAACAGGCAAGCAGTTCTTATGATGTGAACAAGAACCCTCTCTCGCCTTCTCTTCTCGCCCAAATTCAACAGCAGATTCTTTATACGATAGATAGTCCTCGCGTGGAACGGATTATGCAGCAGGACATTATGCCCGACATAATCAAGAACAGCGAGTTCGACTTCCAGAACAATCGAATCATTGCGAAGAAGAAAGACAAGCTCGACGATATTCTCAACCCTCACAAGGACGAGGAAATGATCGAGAAAATGGAAGAGACGATGAAGAAGATGAAGGAACTTCAGGAGCAAGGCAGCGACCTTTTCTTCGGAGGTTTCCGCTATGTGAAGCATCATCCGTTCTTCTCTTCCGTTGTAAACTGGTTCTGTCCTTTCGATTTCAACCATCCACAGATGCCTGTATTCGACAATGTTGACGACAGGAACATCATCGCGAAACTCATCACTCGCACGCCTTTCTGCGACAGCGACAAATACTCCTTTGTCATTTCAATGAAGAATGCCATTGGCACCATTCCTCCAGAGATGAAGCAGATGCTGAAGAATGGTGAGGCACAACTTGACATCGTTGGTGGAGGCGATGTGGTGCGAAACGCAGCCTTCATTCGCCGAACATACCTTCAGGACATCTACCGCTTCCTCAAGATTTGCAATTGGGCGAAGGGACTTTACAGTTTCATCAACGCAAAGCACGGCTTGGTGGTACTGCCTTTCCTGAGAGAAGGTGTTAATGCGTATGACGAAACAGGAATGAGCGTGGCAAAGACCTTGAAGAAGTTCAACAATGAATTGCTGAACGACAGGCTCTTCAGCGATTGGCACCCATACACGACAGAAGCAAAGATCTACAAGGCTTTCTGCATAATGGCTACCGAGAATTACATCGATGCGGAGAAACTGCTGGTGGAAGTGCTGAATGAAGACGAACATAACGTGCAGGCACTCTTCGGAATCACGAAATCTCATTTCGAGGACTTCTCTCCAGAACTGTTTGAACCTTTCAAGGACAATGCGATAAAGAGTTTGCTCGCGCTGTATTTCAAGAACGAGAAAGACATCAGCGTGCAGCATAATCTTGTGCGTGCCTATCTTCTCGCAGGCGAAAACGACAAGGCTTTGCAATATGCCATTCCGATCATCGAAAGCGGCAAGGGTGATGATTTCGAGTTCACTTTTGCTGCCATCCATTTCTTCAATAC
The DNA here is from genome assembly GCA_024401305.1 of Bacteroidaceae bacterium. Lineage (GTDB taxonomy): Bacteria > Bacteroidota > Bacteroidia > Bacteroidales > Bacteroidaceae > Prevotella. The sequence continues at coordinate 44,998 of JAKSLI010000012.1, forward strand.
AGGCAATGTCAAGAAGGGCTTCTCTTATCTCAAGAAGACAAACGATGACCTTGAGGAAATCTTTGAATGTGCTGAAAACTACCAGATGCCATTCTCCATCGTGCAAAAAGACCTGATAGCAAAGATTCTTCCCGAAGAATAATTCAAGATACTAACCTACACAATTTCGTGACATGAAAATAACCCGAAAACTAATCTCTACACTGGCTTTTTCGTTCGCACTGACGGCAACTGCCCCACTCCATGCTCAGGAGAACCTGCAGAAAGGCGATCATTTCCTTTACTGCCACATGAGCGGACGAGGAGAATGGACAGCTTACGCGGTCAGCAAAGACGGTCTTCACTATCAGGATTTGCTTGGCGGCGAACCTGTCTTTGACCCGCAAGTTCACGCCCGCATTGAAGGTGGCACTCGCGATGCCTTCATCTGTCGTAAGCATGATGGCAGCGGTTTTCTGATGGTGACAACGGATATGCTCGTAGCCAAAAGCAAGAAGTGGGACAACTATGGCATTGACCTTCTCACTTCAAAAGACCTTATCAATTGGGAATCAACGACTTTCGACTTCCGCAAGGGTGCCGCGATATTCTCTGACAAGGATACTCCCGACACTTACAAGGATTATTCTACCATACGTCGTGTTTGGGCTCCGCAGATTCTTTGGAATGCCGACTACACTTGGCCTAACGGAAAGAAGGGCGGCTACTTCATCTACTATTCGCTTCTCAACGACAAAAACGGCGAAGACCCTTACGACCGTATGTATTACAGCTATGCCGATGAATCGTTCACAACTCTTACAAAGCCTCGCTTGATGTTCGACTGGGGGTATGCTACGATAGATGCCGACATCAATTTCCTCAAGACAGATGGCATGTATCACATGATGATAAAGAAGGAAGGCGGTCAACCTGGCATCTTTACCACAGCAAGCAAGACGCTCGAGGGCGGTTATCCAGAACCTGTGAGCGACGATTATGTAAACTTCGAAGGCAAGAAGAAGTGCGAAGGTGTCTCTGCTTTCCAGATTCCTGGCGAAAAGGGATGGCGAATTGCTTACATCGAATATTCTTCAAAGCCACGCCACTACCGCATCTGCGAGGCTGACGAATATATGCGAAACTTCAAGAACCCTCACGACATCGACGGCGTTGCCGACCCTCAGCACGGCTCTTTCATGCGAATTACGAAGAAGGAGTACAAGAGGCTCGTGAAATGGAGCGAGAAAACTAACACTAAACACTAAATAACACTAAACACTAAATACTAAATACTAAATAACAAAACGACTAACCACAACAATATGAAGAAATATCTTTTACTTCTCCTATCATTTCTAACCCTTACAGCATCAGCCCAAGCTCCTCAGGTTATGGAGGATGTCAACAAGGTCGTTGACAACACACCAGACAGCATCGCGAAAGCCCTCATGGCTCGCCCTGCTCCCGGCACAACACGCAAAGGCAATCAGCCTGTGCTTTTCCTCGTCGGCAACTCAACAATGCGCAACGGTACTCTCGGCAATGGCAACAACGGCCAGTGGGGTTGGGGATATTTCGCCCCTAACTTCTACGACGAGAACCTCATCGCCGTTGAAAACCAGGCTCTTGGCGGAATGTCAACACGCACGTTCTATACAAAGCTATGGCCTGCCATTCGCGAGGCTCTTCGTCCGGGCGACTATGTAATAGTTTCCATCGGTCACAACGACGGCGGACCTATCGATGAAGGTCGTGCTCGCTCCGTTCTTTCTGGCGTTGGTCCTGACTCAGTGAATGTCACCATCAAGGAGACTGGCGTGAAGGAAACCGTTTGGACTTACGGTGGCTATATCCGTAAATATATTAATGAAACACGCGCGAAGGGAGCTACGCCAATCCTCATGTCGCTCACACCTCGCAACGCTTACGAGAACGGCAAGATCATCCGCAAGCCACAAGGACCTTGGCTCGATGAGGTAGGAAAGCAGATGAATGTTGCTTACATCGACCTCAATGAGATTTCTGGCGCAAAGCTCGACTCTTACGGAGAATGGAAGACAAACTACCACTTCACTTCCGCCGACAAAATCCACACCTCAAAGTTTGGCGCAGAACTCAACGCACGCTCCGCTGCCGAGGGCATCATGGCATGCCAGCACCCTACCCTTTTCCCTCTCAAGGCAATGATGAAGAATGTTGCTTTGCCAATGGTTGATGTCAAGCGTGAGGAAGGCAAGCCTGTAGTGTTCTTTGCTGGCGATTCCACTGTCAAGAATGCCGACAAGGATGATGATTCCATGTGGGGCTGGGGTTCCGTTGCTTCTACCGTCTTCGACACAACGAAGGTCACTCTTGCCAACTGCGCTATGGCAGGTCGTTCTACTCGCACCTTCCTCAACGAAGGCCGTTGGGAGAAGATATACAATTCCGTTAAACCAGGCGATTATGTCATCATACAGTTCGGCCACAACGACATCGGCGACATCGACAAGGGCAAGATGCGTGGCGTCATGGCAGAGTCTAAGGACACTTGCAAGGTCTTCTGCATGGAAGGCTCGAAGATGTACGAAGTAGTATATTCTTTCGGCTGGTACCTGAAGAAGTTCATTCAGGATGTTCGTGAAAAGGGCGGCACACCAATTCTCGTTTCACTCACACCTCGCAACATCTGGAAGGACGGCAAGGTGGAGCGTCGTAACGACACTTACGGCAAGTGGTATCGTGAGGTTGTAGAAGAGACAGGCGTTGAGTTCGTTGATGTTCACAACATCACAGCCGACTTCCTTGACAAGAAATACAAGAATGAAGCAAAGCCTCAGAAAGAGTTCTTCAAGAAGGACCACACTCACACAGGCAAGCGCGGAGCACTCCAAAATGCAAAGAGTTTTGCCAAGGGTTTGAAGCAAACAAATAGTTCATTGAAAGCATATCTCAAATAAAAACGCCAAAATGAAAAAGTTCCTCATATTCATTCTATTACTTTGTTCTTCAGCTACTTTCGCAGCATCAAAGAAGCAAACGAAAGCACCGGTTTCCGACCGCGAGTATTGGGCAAGCATAGCATACAAGATGGCGGCTCCCGTGCTCAAGAACATGGCAGAAGGCAAACTCCAGGAGAACATGCAGCTCGAGCTCTCTCCTACATGGGACGGTCGTGACAAGAAAGTTGCCTACATGGAATGTTTCGGCAGATTGATTGCCGGCATCGCTCCTTGGCTCGCACTCCCTGATGACGACACACCCGAAGGCGTTCAGCGCAAGCTGCTCCGTGAATGGGCTATAAAGGCATTCGCAAATGCTGTTGACCCAGAGAGTCCTGACTATCTCGGATGGACAAACGGCGGTCAGACTCTTGTTGATGCAGCCTATGTGGTGCAAGGTCTCTATCGTGCATACGACGCTCTCTGGAAACCTCTCGACGATGTCACAAAGCAGCGTTATTTCAAGGAACTCGAAGGACTTCACCGTTACGATCCTCCATATACAAACTGGATTCTCTTCGTTTCCATGGAAGAATGTTTCCGCCTTTATGCAGGCGACAAGAACTTCGACCAGTATCGCATCCATCAGGCAATGAACAAGGCTGAGGAATGGTATGTCGGCGACGGTTGGTACAGCGATGGACAGGCTTTTGCCTTCGACTATTACAACGCATACGTCATTCAGCCGATGTATGTGGAATGCCTTGAGATGATCAAGGCTCGCAAGCCTAACGACACTTACATGTGCCGTAATGCGGGAAGCAGAAATGGTGTTGGCAAGCGACTTGAGGATGCCGTAAAGCGAATGCAGCGATTCGGAATGATTCTCGAAAGAATGATTTCGCCAGAAGGAACTTATCCTGTTTTCGGTCGTTCCATCCCTTATCGCATGGCAGTCTTCCAGCCTCTCGCACAGTTGGCTTGGCGCAAGCAGTTGCCAAAGGAACTCACTGAAGGTCAGGTTCGTGCAGGACTTACAGCCGTCATGAAGCGAATGTTTGGCGAGGACCCTGACAAGGGTTCTAAGGCTGGCAAGAACTTCACTGACGACGGCTATCTGACAATCGGTTTCGTTGGTGCACATCCGAATGTAGCCGATTGGTACACGAACAACGGTAGCCTTTACATCACATCTGAAGTGTTCATGCCTCTCGGTCTTCCTGCAGACGACTCCTTCTGGACATCACCTGCCGAGGATTGGACATCTAAGAAAGCCTGGGAAGGACAAGATTTCCCTAAGGACCATCGTGCAAAGGATCTCCCTCAAAAGCTTCACTGGGAATAGCAAAAGTAATAAGTAATAAGTATTAAGTATGATTACTTTTTCCTCTATGTCACATAAACTCTCTTTTCTCCTTCTTTTTTTCACCCTACATTATTCTCTATCCGCAGCCGCTCAGGCTCTCCCCCGATCGGGGGAGTTGGAGGGGGCTATTGACCTCTCTGGCGAATGGAACATAAAGTACAAAGGCAATAAAGGCAATGTGGAGACCACGATTCATCTCCCTGGCTCCATGCTTACAAACGGTCTTGGCGACAAAGTTACGATAGACACGAAATGGGTAAGCAGCCTTTACGATTCTTCCTATTACTTCAATCCAGCTATGGAGAAATATCGCCGTGAAGAGAACATCAAGTTCCCGTTCTTCCTCACTCCGAAAACCCATTATGTTGGAAATGCCGTCTATTCGCGCAAGGTCTTCGTTCCAAAGGAATGGAAGAAGAAGCGAGTCATTCTTCATCTTGAGCGCCCGCATATCGAGGCTTCGGTCTATGTGAACGACAAGTTCATAGGCAAGGATTCCACTCTCTCCGTGCCACATTATTTCGATGTTACCGATGCCGTTATCTTTGGCAAGGAAAACTCACTTCGCATCAATATTTACAACGGAATAGAGAATGTCTGCGTTGGCCAGGACTCTCACTCAGTTACCGACCAGACACAAGGCGACTGGAATGGCATTGCAGGCAAGCTTGAGCTTATTTCACGCCCACAGCAGTTCATCGACGAAATGCAGATTTTCCCTAATGTCAAGGAAAAGAACATTCGCGTGGAACTCACCCTTGCCAACGCTCGGAAGGCTCTTAGGAAGAAGGCTGAATGCACTATCCGATTCAAGGGAATGAAGATTTCAGAGGCATCGCAATCAATAGTTTTCGACAAGACGGGAAAGGCTACGCTCACTCTCGATGTTCCAAACGCGCAACTATGGGATGAGTTCACGCCAAACATCTACGAACTTTCCTTTACCATTGACGGTGAGACGGTTACAGAACATTTCGGAATGCGCGAGATAAGCACTAACGGTCGTGAGATGATTCTAAACGGTCATCCTATTTATATCCGTGGCACCGTAGGAAACTGCTGCTTCCCAGACACCGGTTTCCCTCCTACCGACGAGAAGTCATGGCTTAGGATTTTCCAGAAGTGCAAGGAGTATGGTCTTAACATGATGCGATTCCACTCCTATTGTCCACCGGAAGCTGCCTTCACTGCTGCCGACAAGGCTGGTTTCTATCTTCAGCCGGAAGGACCATCATGGCCAAACCACGGCGTGAAGCTCGGCAACGGAATGACCATCGACAAATATCTCCTTCAGGAAACTGAACGAATGGTGAAGGAATACGGCAACCACCCTTCATTCTGCATGCTTGCTGCCGGCAACGAACCTGCGGGCAACTGGGTGAAATGGGTTGGCGATTTCTGCGACCACTGGCGTGCCACAGGCGACAATCGTCGCATCTACTGCGGTGCTTCCGTTGGTGGCGGCTGGGCATTCGACCCTAAGAGCGACTATCATGTGAAGGGCGGCGCACGCGGACTCGACTGGGATCGTCATGCACCACAGGCAACCGACGATTACTCTGCTGCTGTTACCGAATTCGTACAGAAGGGTCGCACTACAACCACTTTCAAGATCAACGAACCTTATCTCTCGCACGAACAAGGACAATGGTGCGCGTTCCCTGATTTCAAAGAGATTTCACAGTATAAGGGTGTTTACAAAGCAGGAAACTTCGAGATTTTCCGCGATATTCTTACCGATAATGGCATGGCATCACAGGCAGAGAAGTTCCTGCATGCCAGCGGTAAGCTTCAGACACTTGCCTACAAGTATGAGGTGGAACGCAACCTCCGCACGCCTAACTATACTGGTTTCCAGCTTCTTTCCCTCAACGACTACAGCGGACAGGGAACGGCTCTTGTGGGCGTTCTCAATGTATATTGGCGTGAGAAAGGCTACTGTACTGCAAAGGACTGGACACAGTTCTGCGCTCCTGTAGTTCCGCTTGTCCACATGCCTCGATTCGTGTTCGAAGGTGGCGATGCGTTTCGCGCTGATGTTTCCGTATATAACGCTACTGCAAAAGAGTTGAAGGACAAATCCCTCGTCTGCATGTTGAAGAAGGGAAACGGCGAATCCGCTGGAGTCTTGAAAGTGGCGGAAAACATGGACTTTGCCATCGGCAAGAACCTTAACATCGGCAAACTGGAGTTTAACATTCCTGAAGTTACGGAACCTACAAAGTTCACTCTCGAGATAAACTTCGACAATTGGGATTCCTACTTGAATCACGCTCCTGGCATGAACTCATACGACTTCTGGGTTTACCCATCCCTATCTGCCAATCCGGATGGCTCTACCCTCCCCCGTTCGGGGGAGTTGGAGGGGGCTTACATCTCCGACACTCTCGACACTAAGGCACTTTCTGTATTGAAGAAGGGTGGCAAGGTGCTTCTCACGGCTGCGGGAAAGGTTACTATGGGCGACGATGTGAAGCAGACATACCTCCCTGTATTCTGGAATACAAGTTGGTTCAAGATGCGTCCGCCACATACCACAGGCGCTACCATCGACACCTCTCACCCACTCTTCCGCAACTTCCCTACCGACGATTGGGCAAACCTCAACTGGCACGAGCTTCTCAACCGCGCACAGGTCATCAACCTTCAGGACTTCCCTACCGACTATCAGCCTTGCATCCAACCTATCGACACATGGCACGTAAGCCGTAAGCTCGGTATGCTTGCAGAAGTGAATATTGAAGGTGGCGGCAAGCTACTCATCACGACGATGGATATCCAGAACAACCTCGACTCACGTCCTGTAGCCCACCAGATGCGCAAGGCTATCCTTGAATACATCAACAGCAACGAATTCAATCCGCAGTTCACGGTGAACATCCAAACCATCAGCGACCTTTACACCAAGCGTGCAAAACCAGTCAACATGTTCACTAACGAATCGCCAGACGAATTGAAGCCAAAGCTTAAATAACGATAAATTTTTATAACTTCATTTCATGAAACTAACCTATTTCAAACTAACCCTTATCCTTTCCATGCTTCTCGTCATGCCGAATATAGCGATGGCTGATGCCACGAAGCACAATGGCGCTACGCAGGAATCCCAGAATGCGGAAGCGCTACGCAGTGAGATTGAGCACGACCTGCTTACCAATATCCTACCATATTGGTTGGAGAAATCGCCTGATGCTTACGGCGGTTTCAATGGCTTGATTGCCTATAATGGCGTTGCCAATGAACAGGCGCCGAAGGGTGCTGTGTTGGGAGCCAGAATCCTTTGGACATTCTCTGCGGCTTATCGCAACTACAGCATTGCCGCACACAAGGACTATGCCGACAAGATCCAGCAGTTCTACATCCAGCACTTCATCGACAAGCGCTACGGCGGTGTCTATTGGACGCTGAATCCGGAAGGCGCAATGCTCGACGGCACGAAGCAGACATACGCTGCGGCTTTCGGCATCTATGGACTTTCCGAGCATTTCCGCGCTACGGGAAACAAGCAGAGCCTTGAAGCTGCCATTACCTTGTATCGCACTCTGAATGAGAAGGTTAAGGACAATGTGAACGGTGGCTACAAGGAGGTAATGTCGCGTGACTATTCTTCCACCATTGCCAATGGCGTCGATGACCACGCAGGTGCCACGAAGACCATGAACACCCATATCCATCTGCTGGAGGCTTTCACGAATCTTTATAAGGTTTGGCACGACAATCAGCTGGAGAATGACATCCGCGACCTCATCACGATCCTCTCTTCTTCCGACAGACTTTACAATCCGCAGACTGGTCATCTCCGCCTTTTCTGCAACGATGCTTGGCAGGAACTCGACAAGGTTGATTCCTACGGCCACGACATCGAGACCTCTTGGCTGCTTTACGAGGCTGCGGAAGCCTTGGGCGACAAGGCTCTGATACAGACAGTAGGCAAGCAGTCGGTCAGAATGGTTGATGTTGCGCTGGCAGAAGGCACGAATCCCGACGGATCGATGATCTACGAAAAGAACTCAAAGGGCTTGCAGCGCAGACTTTCGTGGTGGCCTCAGTGTGAATCCATCGTGGGCTGTGTCAATGCTTGGCAGATTACGGGCAAGCAGAAGTATCTCGATCAAGCGGCTAAGATATGGCAGTTTGTAAGGGAGAACTTCATCGACCGCGAGAATGGCGAATGGCATCACTACATCTCTGCCAGCGGCGAGGTGCAGAAGAAGGAGCCGAAGGGAAGTCTTTGGAACTGCCCTTACCACAACAGTCGCATGGGCTTCGAGATAGTCAATCGCCTCAAGCCTCAGGCTGTTCATTCGGAAGTCATGGCGTGGAGCAATATCACTGGCGTCAGGATGGATGGCGAACTCATTGATTTCGAATCATCCCTTCGTGTGGGCAATCCAGGCAAACCGATGGAAAGCACTGCTCGTGAGGCTCAGAACAATGTGAGATACCGCCGCGACGGACAGACGCAGATTGTTGACATTCCGCTCCATGGCGCTCATTTCCATCAGGAGGTTACCGATGTCAATCAGAACACTGTCAAACTTTCATGGCAAGCCACTGCCGACAGCACTCTTCAGGAAGGTGCTTATTTCTGCATGGAGCTTGCACCGAAATACTATTCAGCAGCAAAGATAAAGGCTGCGGGCAAGAAGGTTTCCGTCTCTTCCGCTGAGCGCAATCTTTCGCTTGAGTTTGACAAGGCCGTAAAAACCTTCGTTCGTGAGGAGAATGGCAGCAAGGTTCTCTATGTCACTTTGCTCAACACCTTGCAGAAAGGACAGTCGACTTCTCTCTCTGCCGTACTGAAAACCTCTGGCACTCAGCATAATGAGACTGCTCGCATCTCTCTCGACATGGCTCATCCGGGCTCTCGTTTTGAGGGTTTCGGTGGAAATTTCCGCATACAGAATCCAGCTCGCGACCCGATGGTCATCGACTATTGCTTGGACAATCTCCGCGTAGCTTTCGGTCGCGTGGAACTGCCATGGGCGTTGTGGGATAAGGAGGGCGTTGCAAATGAGCGTGTCAAGGCAAGCATCGAGATGGCAAAACGCCTGAAGCGTATCGGAATGCCGGTAGTCTTGAGTTGCTGGTTCCCACCAGAATGGGCTCTCGTCAGCACGGAGAGACAGCGTCCGGGCGTTGCCGCCTTGCGCCTGAAGCCAGAGATGAAAGACCGCATCTACGACTCGCTCCTTGCTTACATCAAATTCATGAAGGAAGAGCATGGCGTCGATGTTGACTACTTCTCTTTCAATGAGTCTGACATCGGCATCGATGTGCTTCACACTCCGCAGGAACATTGCGACTTCATCAAGGAGTTTGGCGCACGACTTGCCGCCGAAGGTCTCGCTTGCAAGATGCTTCTCGGCGACAATTCCGATGCTACTTCCATCAGTTTCATACAGCCTGCCCTCAAGGATAAGAACGCACATAAATACATCGGTGCCGTTTCCTTCCACTCATGGCGTGGCTGCGACGACGAGACTCTTCGTGGATGGCGTGATGCCGCCCGGAGCATCAATGTGCCGCTGATCGTTGGCGAAGGTAGCACCGATGCTGCTGCGTGGCGTTATCCGGGCATCTTCAAGGAATCCACTTTCGCACTCTACGAGATAAACCTCTACACCCGTCTGTGCAACATCTGCCAACCGGTGAGCATCCTCCAGTGGCAGCTCACTGCCGACTACTCTCTTCTCTATGGCGAGGGTGTTCTGGGCGAGGACGGTCCGCTGCGACCTACACAGCGCTTCTTCAATCTCAAGCAGCTTGCCATGACACCAGCCAACGCCTTTGCCATCCCTGTCAGCGTCAGCAAGGACAACATAAACGCTGCGGCGATGAGCAATACCGTGAAGGGCGAGGCAGCCGTTCATATCGTCAACAACGGCGCTTCGTGCATGGCGGAGGTAACCGGCCTTCCACAATCAGCAACGAAGGCAACAGCCTACATCACAAACTCCATTCAACATGCCGAGGCGCAGCAGATTGCCATAGCTAACGGAAATGCCGAAATCTTCATGCCGGCAGAAAGTTTCGTAACAATAATCTGCGAGGAATAAATGTAATTCCTTTGTGTGAGTTGTAGGAGAACCTTCACGAGAAAGGGATTCTACAATGTCGTAAGATGTAAGAGTAATAAGAAAATATTCAAGTTCCGCTTTTGCGAAACTTGAATATTTATTTAAAAGAATCTGTGAGGAGTTTTATCTCTATTCGTGGCGAAATCTTTTCATAGAGAATATTATACACGGCGTCAAGGATTGGCATGTTAACATGAACATAACGGTTTATGTCCTTCATGCACTTGGCGCCATAAAATCCTTCTGCCACCATTTCCATCTCTATCTGTGCACTCTTCACGCTGTAGCCCTTGCCGATCATCGTACCGAAGGTGCGGTTGCGTGAGAAGTTGCTATAGCCTGTCACAAGCAAATCGCCCATATAAACGCTGTCCGTAATGTCGCGTTCCAATGGATGCATTGTCTTCAAGAAACGATTCATCTCTTGCACTGCGTTGGATATGAGAACTGCCTGGAAGTTATCGCCAAACTTCATGCCGTTGCAGATGCCTGCCGCTATTGCATAGACATTCTTGAGCACGGCTGCGTATTCAATGCCTTCAACATCGCTTGAGGTCTTTGTCTTGATGAACTCGTTAGCAAGAATATCAGAAAAAGCTTCTGCCTTCTCTTGGTCGGAGCAACCGATGGTGAGATAGCTGAGACGCTCAAGTGCTACTTCTTCCGCATGTGAAGGTCCGCCAATGCAAGCGAGGTTCTCGTAAGGCACATTGTAGGCTTTGTGGAAATACATCGAACATGTGATGTTATCGTCGGGAATGATACCTTTTATAGCCGTGACGATGAATTTCTTACTGAGCTTTGCCTTAACCTTCTTGAGATGATTCTTGAGATATGGAGATGGAACAACGAATACGAGTGTGTCGTACTCATTGACAATAGTGTTCAAGTCAGAGGAAAAGCGGATTTCGTTTGTATCAAAATGCGCACTTTGCAGATACGACGGATTATGATGAAGACGCTTGAAATCTTCAATCTGATCGTCGCGGCGCATGTACCATCCGATGTGATGAGTGCTTTTCACCACAATCTTCGCGATGGCCGTTGCCCAGCTTCCGCCTCCGATTATCGCTATTTTTCCACAGTCGAACATAATTATATTAAGTATTAAGTTATAAGCATTAGGTAATAAGTATGATTACCTTTTAAATAAAGATGATGTAGGGCGAAGATTTCTGAACCCTACAATTGTCAGCCAACAAGTCTAATCACACTTATTACTTACTACTTACTACTTATTACTTTTTAATTTACAGAATTAATCCAAGCCTCTACGTCTGCAACCGATGGCTTCTGCATGTCGAGTTTGTACTTCTTGAACACTTCACCAATCTGCTGTTGTACGCCCTGAGCCTTCTTTTCCTTCAGGTCAGAGAGGAGGTAGTAGCCGCACTTGTTGAGAACAGGTACGAGTTCCTCGGCAACACCGATAGCTGTCCAAGCTGAAACAGGATCTTTTGGTGCCTTCTTTTCTGGCTTCATCTGTGGGAAAAGCATAACCTCACCGATGGCAAACTTACCGGTCATGAGCATCACGAGACGGTCAATACCGATACCTATACCAAATGTAGGAGGCATACCGTACTGGAGAGCGCGGAGGAAGTCCTGGTCGATGATCATAGCCTCGTCGTCGCCCTTGTCTGCAAGGCGCATCTGCTCAATGAAACGCTCTTCCTGGTCGATAGGGTCGTTGAGCTCTGAGTATGCGTTGGCAAGTTCCTTACCGTTTACCATAAGCTCGAAACGCTCTGTAAGACCTGGCTTTGAGCGGTGCATCTTTGTGAGCGGAGACATCTCTACTGGATAGTCGCAGATGAATGTAGGCTGGATGAAGTCACCTTCGCAAGTCTCGCCGAAGATTTCGTCGATAAGCTTACCCTTGCCCATAGTCTCGTCAACCTCAATACCGAGTTTCTTTGCACATTCGCGGATTTCTTCTTCGCTCATTGGATAGAGGTCGTAGCCAGTCTTCTCCTTGATTGCATCGAGGATAGGAAGACGACGGAAAGGTGCCTTGAACGAGATGAGCTTGCCGTCAATCTCAACCTCTGGCTTTCCGTTCACTGCGATACAGATCTGCTCGAGCATCTTCTCCGTGAAGTCCATACCCCAGTTAAGGTCCTTGTAAGAAACATAGAGTTCCATGCAAGTGAACTCAGGGTTGTGAGTTCGGTCCATACCTTCGTTGCGGAAGTTCTTGCCCATCTCATAAACGCCCTCGAAACCGCCCACGATGAGGCGCTTGAGGTAAAGCTCTGTCGCGATACGCATGTACATATCCTGGTTGAGAGCATTGAAGTGTGTGATGAATGGACGAGCCGAAGCACCACCAGCAATGTTCTGGAGAATAGGAGTGTCAACCTCAGTATAGCCTGCGCCATCGAGGATGCTACGCATAGTGCGGATGATAGTGGCACGCTTGAGGAATGTTTCCTTCACGCCTTCGTTCACTACGAGATCAACATAGCGCTGACGGTAGCGGAGCTCTGGGTCTTCAAACTTGTCATAGACATTGCCGTCTGCGTCTGTCTTTACGATAGGCAGTGGCTTGAGAGACTTTGAAAGGAGTGTGAGTTCCTGCGCATGAACGGAGATTTCGCCTGTCTTTGTGCGGAACACATATCCCTTAACGCCGATGAAATCGCCGATGTCAAGGAGTTTCTTGAAAACTTTGTTGTAGAGATCTGTATTGCCATCTGGACAGATGTCGTCGCGCTTTACATAAACCTGGATACGGCCTTTTGAATCCTGGATTTCCGCGAAACCAGCCTTACCCATGATACGGCGTCCCATCATACGACCAGCGATGGTCACACAGCGAGAGTTTTCCGGTGATGGTGTCTCGGTAATATCATTGCCTTCTTCGTCCTTGCCAATAACAGGAAGGTCAACAAACTGCTCACGGATATCTGTGCTCCATGCATTTACAGGGAATTCTGCTGCAGGATATGGTTCGATACCCATGTTGCGCAATTCTTGCAGACTCTCTCGTCTGCCTATTTCTTGTTCACTGAGTTCTAGTATGTTCACAGTAGTAATTTACTATTTACGGATTTACAATTTACATTTTTTGCCTTCAGCCTTTAGCTTTTAGCATTTACCATCTAAGCAACTTCGAACCTTTTAGAATGGGAGATCGTCGCCAGAAGCGCTGTCGCTTGTGAATGGATCAGCTGCAGCGATGTCGTTCTTGAGTGTTGCAGGAGCTACAGTTGTTGTAGGCGCTGACATAACAGACTGCTGAACAGGAGCTGCTGTAGGCTGATGCTGAACGAAGTTTTGTTGAGCAACAGGAGCACCCATTGGCTGACCTGGCATTGGAGCTGCGCCCTTAACGACATTCCATGCACGAACATCATTATACCAACGGCCGTTGTATTCGCGAGCGTCGATGTCGAAGCTTACTGTTACCTCGTCACCAATCTGGATGTTAAAGTTGTTGATTTTATCTTCGCCGAAAACATTGAACATGCACTTGCGTGGATACTGATCGTGAGTTTCCACTACATATTCCTGAACTGCCCATGTGTTGCCGGTTCTTGCGCTAGTGCCTGAACGCTTGTCAAGCACAGCAATGATTTTTCCTTGAATTTCCATTTTTATGATTTATTTACTTGTTTTACAATGTTTTAGGAGGCGAAAGACCGTTTCGCTAGAAACTAAATGGCATAGCTTCGCCTAAATTCACCGCAAAGTTAAGCTTTTTTCCGAAGAAATCCGCATGAAAAAAGAAAAAAACACACATTATTAAATTAAAGATGTTTTTTCTTGGTTGTTCACAAAGAATTCCTTAACTTTGTCCGCAAATTATAAAAAGTAAAAAGAAATGAAAATACAACTTTCAAGCGACACACTCAGCAATCGCCTGAGTGCTCTTTCAAAAACACTTGGTTCAGGCAACAAGAACAGCTCAAACATCTTGAACTGCTTTCTTTTCCAGGTTAGCGACAGCAACCTGACTATCACTGCATCCGATAGTGAGAATACCATGACTACCACTATGCCTATCATCGAAAGCGATGAAGCAGGAACTTTCGCCATCAATGCACAGTTCATCATCAACGCTGTGAAGGATTTGGCAGACCAGCCAATAGAACTTCTCATCGACAACGAGACAAGAGTTGTGCAGATGAAATATTCAAATGGTGTCTATGATTTCGTGGCTGACGATCCATACGCTTACCCACAGCCTCAGATGCTCGATGTCAATGTCACTACTGTAAGAATGACTTCGAAGGAGCTCGTTGAGAATCTTGAGCGTACTATCTTCGCTACTGGCGACGATCAGCTCCGTCTCGTAATGAACGGCATCTACTTTGACCTCACTCCAGAACATGCTGTTATCGTTGCTAGCGATGGCCACAAACTCGTTCGCAACCAGATCCTTTCAATCAAGACAGAGGAACCAAAGTCATTCATCCTTCCAAAGAAGCCGGCTCTTCTCCTCAAGAACTGCTTGAGCAAGGATGACACTGAGGTTACTATCCAGTTCGACGGGCGCAACGCTGTGTTCTCTTTCGACGCTGGCGTGCTCAACTGCCGTCTTATAGAAGGTCGTTATCCAAACTATAACTCTGTGATTCCAAAGGATAACCCTTACTTAGTTGCTGTTGACAAGAAGTCGCTCCTCGGTGCTCTCAAGCGTGTACTTCCATTCGCAAGCGACAGCAGCCAACTCGTTCGTATTGATGTTGACGAGAACAAGATTACAATCAAGTCTGAGGACCTCGAGTTCGCTACAAAGGCCGTTGAGCAGGTTCCTAGCAGCTACACAGGCAACAAGGTTGCTATCGGTTTCAAAGGCACAGCTCTTCAGGCAGTATTGGCTAACCTCAACTTTGACGAAATAACTCTCTGCATTGGCGACCCAAGCCGTCCTTGCCTCGTGCTTCCTTCAGAACAGCCAGAAGGTCAGGATGTACTGATGCTCCTCATGCCAATGTTGTTGAATGATTAAAAATTCGCGCGAGCGCGAGGCTGTTGGCAAAAAGCTAAAGGCTAAAGGCTTTTCTATGGGAATATTATCAAATAAAAAAATAGTTCTCGGCATTACTGGCTCAATTGCAGCTTACAAGGCTTGCTTGCTCATCCGCCTCTTGATAAAGGAAGGTGCGGAGGTGCAGGTTGTCATTACACCTGCCGGAAAGGAATTCATCACTCCACTGACGCTCTCCACATTGACCCACAAACCTGTAGTCAGCGAATTCTTCGACCGCAGAGACGGTTCTTGGCATTCGCACGTTGACCTTGGCTTGTGGGCAGATGCTATGGTCATTGCTCCTTGTACGGCTTCCACTCTTGGCAAGATGGCTAATGGTGTAGCTGACAATATGCTTATCACGACTTACATGTCGATGAAAGCACCTGTGTTCATTGCTCCTGCCATGGACCTTGATATGTTCAAGCACCCAGCCAATCAGAAGAACATTGAAACACTTCAAAGCTATGGCAACCACTTCATAGATGCCGGCACAGGGTTCCTTGCTTCCGGTCTTGAAGGCAAGGGCAGAATGGCTGAACCTGAGGAGATTGTTGCTGCGCTGAAGGCGTATTTCATTGGAGAGTCAGTGTCCGAGTCTGAGTCAAAGAATATCCTCATCACTGCCGGACCTACATACGAGAAGATTGACCCAGTGCGCTTCATCGGCAACTACTCTTCGGGCAAGATGGGCTTTGCTTTGGCTGAAGAATGTGCTGCTCGTGGCCATAAAGTTACGCTTATTGCTGGTCCTGTGAACCAAAAATGCTCGCCTTACATAAATCGCATTGATGTTGAGTCGGCTCAGGAAATGTATGACGCTGCCACAAAGGTTTTCCCGGAGATGGATGCTGCAATCCTCTGTGCCGCAGTTGCTGATTATCGTCCTGTCACTCAAGCAGATGAAAAGATAAAGCGTGAGGACAAGTCTAGCATGACAATAGAACTCACTGCAAATCCTGACATCGCTGCTGCTCTCGGAAAAATGAAGACCAACAAGCAGACTCTTGTTGGCTTTGCCCTTGAGACAAACAACGAGGAAGTGAATGCAAAGAAGAAGCTTGAAAAGAAGAATCTCGACTTCATCGTTCTCAACTCAACACGCAACGAAGGCACTACTTTTGGCTACGACGACAACCAGATTTCAATAATAGACCGCGAAGGACAGTATGACTTCGAGAAGAAACCAAAGACTGAGGTCGCAAAAGACATCATCAATCATCTTGAAATCGAAGGCTTCGGTTGGTTGCCGTTCTGATAATTGTTGATAATGAAACAAAGATTCAACCAAATTCAACCTAATTCGGTTTTTGCCCTAAACAATTAAGTGTCCTTATGGGATTTTTGTTGAATTAGGTTGAATCTTTGTTAAATATATAAATAATATCTCGTGTTTATGCGTAAACTGTTATCCATAATCCTTGTTCTGATAGTAGCCATCAATTCCAATGCACAGGAACTGATGGCTAAGGTTACCATTAACCATAATCAGATACAGGGAACTGATGCCAGCGTTTTCGACAACCTTCAGGAAACTCTTGAACAGTTCATCAACGAGAAGCAATGGACACAGTATCAGTTTCAGCAGAACGAGCGCATTAGCTGCAACTTCAACATCACCGTAACGAAGTACGACCAAGGCAGCGGACTCTTCTCATGCAATGCTCTCATCCAGGCTAACCGCCCTGTGTATAATTCGGCATATACCACCACATTATATAATAATAGGGACAACAATTTCGACTTCTCTTTCGCGCAGTTCGACCAGTTGAACTTCAACGAAGAGACCGTTGACAACCAGCTCACGGCTCTCTGCGCTTACTATGCTTACCTCATCATCGGACTCGACCTTGACTCCTTTTCACCAATGGGCGGCGAGGAAGTATTGCAGAAGTGCATGTATCTCGTTAACAATGCGCAGAGCCTTGAATATGTTGGTTGGAAAGCATTCGAGAACGACCGCAACCGCTTCGCCATCATCAACGATTACCTCGAAGAAGCCATGAAGCCTTTCCGTCAGTTGCAGTATGACTATTACCGCAAGGGACTCGACGAGATGGCAAACAATGTGGAGCGTGGCAGAACAGAAATCACCACAGCCATTGAGAACAACCTCAAGAAAGCCCACGAAGACCGTCCTCTTAGCATGTTGCCAATGATCTGGACAGACTACAAGAAAGAAGAACTTGCCAACATATACAAAGGCAAGGGCACTCCGAAAGAGAAAGAATCCGTTTACGACATCCTCTTCAAGATCAACGCTTCACAGAACAGCAGTTGGGAGAAGATCAAGCAGTAAACATATTATATATATATCAAATAACTAAATCAATGATCGCCACAATCGGATTCTTTGACGGCATGCACGAAGGCCACAGATATGTTATCTCGCAGGTTACGCAACTTGCAGAGAAGCGTGGCGATGGCTCTATCGTGTTCACTTTCGACCGTCATCCGGCATCGCTGTTCTGTCCGGAGAAAGCACCAAAGTTGCTGCTTACTCCAGAGGAGAAGATGGACAAGATTGCGGCTTGTGGCGTGGAAGATGTAGTAATGTTTGAGTTTGACGAGGAACTGGCTTCCCTTACGACAAGCGAGTTTCTGCAAATCCTGAAGGAGGATTATGCCGTTGATACTCTACTGCTCGGCTACGACAATCATTTCGGAAAGAAAGAGAAAGATTCTGATGGCAACTTCATCAACCCAACTTTCGACGACTATGTGAAGAAAGGCAAAGAGGAAGGCGTGAGGATAAAGCGTTTGGAGGAATTCCACCACGAGGACAACGAATGCGAAACAACCTCTTCCTCTCTCATACGCTCTCTCCTACTCGATGGCAATCTCAAGGAAGCAAACCTGCGTCTTGGCTACAATTACGAATTGTCAGGAAAAGTGGTAAGTGGCTATCAGATAGGCAGAAAGATAGGTTTCCCTACAGCAAACCTTCAAGTTCAGGACAAGCTTATTCCTAAGCACGGAGTTTATGCTGCAAAAGCGAAGATAGCTGGCGGAGAAGAGAAACTGAAAGCAATTGTAAACATCGGCAGTCGCCCTACTTTCAACGGTTCTGAAACAACCGTCGAAGTTCACATAATAGACTTCAAGAGCGACATCTACGACGCAGAAATAACAATCGAACTGATTGCAAGATTGCGAGACGAACACAAATTCGACTCTGCAGAAGAACTCATCAATCAGATAAATAAGGACAAGGCCGCTGCACTGGAAGTCTTGTAAAACGAACTTACTCCGTCTTCAGGAATGCGAAGGCAACGGCTGCAACGAGGCAGATGAAGGATGCGATGTGATTCCAATGAAGCGATTCGCCCTTGAACATTACCATTGCAATTATCGTGAAGACAGTGAGAGAGATTACCTCCTGAATGATCTTCAACTGAAAGAGAGTGAACGGACCTCCATTGCCAATGAAACCGATTCTGTTGCTTGGCACTTGCAGGCAGTATTCAAAGAAAGCCAATCCCCAAGAGAAAAGTATTACTCCGATCAACGGCCAACTGTTGGAAATGTTCATCTCCTGAAGTTTCAGGTGACCGTACCACGCGAGTGTCATGAAGATATTTGAACCAATAAGAAGGAGAATTGTGTAGAGAGAGTTCATAGAGCCTAACCAAGCCTTCCCAAAGGGAAGGATGTTTAAATGATTTATAGGAATGATATGTTAGAAAGTAAGTAAGTGATCATGTTTTATTTTATAATAAATATAGCGAACAAGTCTATTAAACATCCCTCCCTTCGGGAGGGCTTGGGTGGGCTTGGGCTTTCCTCTCATGTTTCCACAACTGCCATGAATTGAAGATGTTCTGCCAAAGAATGTAGCAGCCAGGAGCTATGGAAGAAACGGGATTAAGATATGTGAATGCACACCAGATGGCAAGGGTTGTATTCTTCTGGCCAAGTCCCTGTCCGCCGTCGATGCGATTGCCGAAATGTTCGCCAAGGTTCTTTCCCACAAAGAATTGCACAGCCGTTACAAGTGCAGCAGAAAGTGCTATCCAAAGCAGGAAGATGTGGGGAATGTCTGTATGGAAAATGTTGCGAACCGTTACGCCTGTTACGGCAGCAAGCATTATTGCCCAAAGATAGAAGCCGAGATCCTTTATACCTGCAATTGCCTGATAAACCTTTGGCATATAGTGTTTTACGAAGGCTGCAAGAAAGAGTGGCAAGAGAAGAATCTTAACCGTCTTGTCGAGAATGACGAGAGCTGCGGAAACGAAGGTCAGGTCTGCCTGCTTCTCTATGAGAGGGAAAAGCAGCGGCATTGAGAATACGGCAACAACATTGCTGAGAAGCGTGTAAGTGGTCATCTCCGTAAGATTGCCGCCAAGCTTATTCGATACAACGGAAGCAGCTATTGCCGAAGGACAGATGATGCAGATGAGCATACCTTCTATGAGAATCTTCATCTCTCCTTCCAAACCGAAAGCGAGAATTGCACCAACACAAGCAACAGACATCAGCAACTGTGCGACGATAATTGCCAGATGCCATTTCCTCACGCCAACCTCATGATAGTTGAGCTTAAGGAATGTTACGAAGAGAATCAGTGACATTGCCCATGGCAAGAGGTCAGTTACTATGGGATTCAGCACATCTCCTGCCTTGTCCAGAAAGGGCAAGTAGTAGAACAGCAGGTAGATTATTGTACCCGTTGCTATGGAAACAGGAAGAGTGAAAGTCTTTAGAAACTTTTTCATTATTACCCAAATCTTTTTACCTTTTAACTATTTTACCCTCTTCTTACCAACTGCACAACATTCTCCACATGAGGAGTATGAGGGAACATATCTACAGGTTGCACCTTTGTGACCTTGTAGTCCACATCAAGCAACTGAAGATCGCGAGCCTGTGTTGCAGGGTTGCAACTGACATACACGATGCGCTTTGGCTTCGCATTTAGGATAACATTTATAACGTCCTGATGCATTCCAGCACGAGGTGGGTCGGTAATGATAACATCTGGTTCGCCATGCTTCTTCACGAACTCGTCTGTAAGAATGTCCTTCATGTCGCCAGCATAGAACTCCGTGTTCTTAACATTATTAATCTCGGAATTTATCTTAGCATCCTCGATAGCCTCTGGCACATACTCGATGCCGATGACATGCTTTGCCTTGCCAGCCACGAAGTTTGCGATTGTTCCAGTTCCTGTGTAAAGGTCATAGACAAACTCCTCGCCAGTGAGTTCTGCAAAGCTGCGAGCCACCTTGTAAAGTTCAAGAGCCTGCTCCGTATTCGTCTGGTAGAAACTCTTTGGACCAACCTTGAAGCGGAGGTCTTCCATGAGTTCAAAGATGTGGTCGTTGCCGTAATATACATTAACCGGCAGATCGCCGAAAGTGTCGTTACACTTCTGGTTATCTACCCAAAGAAGCGAAGTAATCTCAGGGAAATGTTGATGAATAGCCTCCATCATTCCCATCGCCTTAGCATGGTCGGAATCATAGTTCTCATGATCAAGCTTGAATTGCACGAGAAGCATCCATTCGCCTGAGTTTGAGTTGCGAATCATCATATCGCGAAGCAAGCCATGCTGACCGCGAACATCGAAGAACGCGAAATCATGATCGTTGGCATAGTCGCGAATAAAGTTGCGAAGGCGGTTCTGTAGGTCGTCCATCAAGTGGCACTTCTCGATAGGATAAATCTTGTCGAAAGCACCCGTGATATGGAAACCAACGGCATTCATATTGTCGTATTTCACGCCCGAACGCACCTCGTCAAGGGTGAGCCAACGCTTGTTTGAGCAACTGAACTCCACCTTGTTGCGATATTCAAACTCCTTCACACTGCCAAGCACAGGCTGAATCTCAGGAAGTTCAATCTTGCCGATGCGATGAAGCTGGTCTGATACCTGCTTGTGCTTCATGCGTAACTGCTCCTCGTAAGGAATCATCTGCCATTTGCAACCGCCACAAATTCCGAAGTGCTGGCACTTTGGCTGACGACGGCGCTCGCTGTATTTGATGAAGCGAACGGCTTCACCCTCAATGAACGAGTTCTTCTTTCTGCGCACCTGCACATCAACGATGTCGCCTGGCACAGTCCAAGGCACGAAGAGCACGAGCGGATGCTGCACGCCGTTCTCATCGACATTGCTGTTGCCATACATTATACGCGCCAAAGACTTTCCTTCAGCAGCATAGTCAGTTATCTCTATTCCCTCCAGAAGAGGAAGCGGTTTCTTTGTTCTTGCCATTGGTGAGGTTGTGAGGTTATGAGGTTGTGAGGTTTTACCATAAAACCGCGCAAAATTACAAAATATCAAGAAACTATACGAAACAAAAGTTTATTTTTCCTCCAAAACGGCAGTTTTCCTATTATGAAACACATAAAGACATAAAATTCCCCGAAAGTTCATCATAAAACTCTCGGGGAATACATTCGTTTAGCCGGGACAAATCCGGCGTTTTGATGTGCCTATCTGATCTCTGGATATTCTCCCATTCCCACTTTACGTGCGCTTATGTACCCACGAAGTGCGCCTCGCTGGTTGTAAACTCTCAACCATGAAGCGCCATTATAGCAATCGGAAGCATTGACGAGTATGAAACTGCCATCCTTGACCTTGCCCACAATAGCCGTATTGGTACCTTTGCCCTTGCGAATGTTAGTGTAACCATCCTCATCAATCACATACACATGTATGCGAGCAATGCCATCATGAGGTGGTTCTACTATCTTTGAGGTGCTGATGTATCCCATAAATTCCTTGGAACCATCAGAAGTTATTTGCCATGCCTTTGCCCAACCGCCAGAGATGTTTGAGCAATACACGAAGAAACCATCTTGTACTTTATCTACAACTGCATAGTTAGTACCAGGACCTTTACGAAGATTTGTAAGTCCGCCTTCGTCCTTTACAAGATAGAGTCGTTGTGCAAAAGCCGTTGTCATGCCGAGCATGATGAGAAGTGTTAAAAGAATTCTTTTCATGTTGAGTTTAGATTATGTTAATTGTAAAAGTATGAAACCAATTTAGTTGCTGCAAAATTAATGATTTATTTCCGAACTGCCAAATATTCCGCAGACTTTCCAACTTCTTTCCTTCTTTCTACTTTAGAGTTGGTGTTTTGTTCAGCAAAATATTTCAGAAATTTCCCGAAAATCCCCCCAATTTTCCCGAGAACTCAACTTTCCCACCTTTGCTGAAGTGCCCCCCCCTAATTATAAAATTAGCCTACACCCTCTACACCAGCTTTGTAACACCTTTATTATTAGATAGTTATAAGGTGAAGGCAGGGGTGTAGGCAGGTGTAGGCAAAAGTTATAGCCTACATCTTTATAAGTGTTTGATATACAAGTATTTAGAAGCGATAGATGTAGGGTGTAGGCTCTTTAGTAATTTTCTA
>JAKSLI010000013.1 GCA_024401305.1 Bacteroidaceae bacterium
CAGAAATAATACTGATGTGAGGATTCTGCCTTCTTTGGAGGTGGTGTCTTCTATCTCAATGAATAATACGTTAGCTTCATATCCCTTCATGGGGTATGAACTCGTATTCTTGTTTGAGATGGAGGTTCCATTTTCCTAGGCACGCCTCTTAGCTAAACGCATAAGGAGAAAGGTTCATATCCCTTTTCTTTGTGCTTTGGCGTGATTGATAGCACTTCATTTCCCTTTACGACTATCAATCACTATGGCAACAATAAACGACCTAATAGAACAAATCTCCAATCCCCAATTGCGGGAGCGAGTAAAGGAGGAAGTCAGCAAACTGACGAAGCAGAAGAAATTCGGACTTGTGTATGAGACGCACGAACCCGAAATGACTTTGATGTATGATGCACCCGTGCGAGTGGGCAGCAAAGTAGTGAAACGTGAAGACACGGAGAGCAAGATTACTCCCGACAAATTGCTCGTTGTGAAGAACGTTCGCGATGGTGTGGCTACATGCGAGAGGTTGAACGCTGAGGAGTCGTTTGAGATGAAGGTTGCCGATGTTGTTGCCACATACACCATTCCATGCTCCGACCTTATTTGTATTGCAGAGAATGGCGAACCGATTTATCCTTATCTGAAACCTGTGGATAGTGTGCAGAATGCGCCCGATAGCGACCTTTGGCACACGTTGATTGAAGCTGATAATTATCATGCGCTTCAACTCCTTGCATACCTTTATCCTGGACAGGTGGATTGCATCTATATTGATCCGCCGTACAACAAAAAAAGTACTAAAGATTGGAAGTACAATTGTGAGTATGTCGACGGTAATGATTCCTATAGGCATTCTAAATGGTTGTCAATGATTGAAGCCAGGTTAGTTTTAGCGAAAAAACTGCTTAATCCAAATGAATCTGTGCTTATTGTTACCATTGATGAGGAAGAATATTCACGCTTAGGGTGTATGCTTGAAGAGGTATTCCCTGAGGCAAAAATACAAATGATAAGTACTGTTATCAACCCTGCTGGCGTAAGTAGAATTGGAGAATTCTCACGAACTGATGAATACATCTTTTTCGTAAAAATTGGGACTGCTTCACCATGCGCGCTTAAATTGGCAGAAGAATGGAAGGGCAATATAAAAGGCGGTTATAAAAACAATCTTCGATGGAATGGTTTAATAAGAACAGGAACCTCTCCTTTACGTATAGATCACCCATTGACTTTTTATCCCATCTTTGTGTCTAAGGATGGCAAATCTATAAAGAAGATTGGAGATCCTATCGGGAAAGAAAAAGACAGAAATACAGTGGAACCTTTAAGCGACTCTGTTACAGTATGGCCAATTCGATCAAATGGTGAAGAAGGCCGATGGCAAATAGGCACAGATCGTTTAAATGAATTATACTTAAAAGGTTTCGTAAGACTTGGCAAATTTACAGAAACAGGTATGGCTATATCTTACCTTAAAAAGGGAGAAGTAGCTAAGGTTGAAAAAGGTCTATTTCCTATTGTAGGAAACAGGGAAGATGGTTCAATCATCGTAGACGAAGATGACTATCAAGCACAATTTGTTCCGGGTACGCAATGGTGGATTAGTTCTCACGATGCAACACAATTAGGAACAAAATTGTTAAGCAAAATTATTGGAAAACGTTTCGATTTTCCTAAATCCCTCTACGCCGTCCACGATACCATCCGTTTCTTCGTTGCCAATAAACCAAATGCTCTTATCGTTGACTTCTTCGCTGGCAGCGGAACGACGCTTCATTCTGTAAACTTATTGAACAAGGAAGATGGAGGCAATCGCCGTTGCATTATGGTGACGAATAACGAAATCTCTGCCGAAGAGGAAGAAGCATTCAAGGCAAAGGGTTTGCACAAAGGTGATGAGGAATGGGAGAAGTATGGCATTGCTCGCTATGTAAATTGGCCACGAACAAAGTGCAGCATCCTCGGCATTGATGTGAACGACAAGCCATTGGAGGGTGATTACATCTCTACCAATACGGACGAGGTGGTGCAGAAGCGCATCATCAAGCAACTCTCGCTCGATCTGTCCGAAGGTAAAGAAAGTGAGAAACTAAAGAAGCAGATTCTGCAGATGGTTGGTAAAAAGTCGAACACGGAAGTACTGTTCAACATTGACGAAATTGATGACTTCATGGAAAACATTGACGATGCCACCGATACCATCTACATAGTGACTGCCAACAATAAAGCTTTCAAGACAGCGAAAGAAGCACTTGCAGAATTGCCAGAGATTACAAAGAGCGTACCGCAGAAGATTCCAATGGCAGATGGTTTCAAGGCAAATGCTGCTTTCTTCAAGTTGGGATTCCTCGATAAGAAGAGCGTTGACCACGGCAAGCAGTTGCTGGAGTTGATGCCTGTGCTTTGGATGAAGGCTGGTGCTCATGGTGTCTGTCCAACGAATGTAGAAGAAGGCGACCTGATAGTATTGCCCGAAAACAAGATGGCTTTGCTCATCGATGAATACGAGTATGACGAACTGTTGCGTCAGTTGATAGAGCATCCCGAGATAGAAACCGTTTACATCGTGAATGACAATGAGGAAGAATACTACCGACTGGCACAGGGCGTGAAGGCAAAGCACACCTATCAGCTCTACCGCGACTACCTCGATAACTTCAAGATAAACATTGCCAAGAAATAAACACACCACCCAGACAAGATGAAAAGAGACAAGATAGAATTCCAGGACAAAGCCATTGCAGAGCTTCGTAAGCGTCTGCATCAGGCGCAGATAATGTACCGTTCATCAAAAGAATCACAAATCGTACCCTTTACGGCTCCAACAGGTTCTGGTAAGACGATTATGATCAGCACCGTCATCGAGAATATCCTTTGCGGTGGTGATGACTATGTGGCTGCACCCGATAGTATCATACTCTGGTTGAGCGACTCCCCTTCACTCAACAACCAAAGCAAAGACAAACTTGAGACAAAAGCTGACCGCTTGCGTATTGGTCAATGTGTCACGATAGATGATAGCTTCAAGGCAGATTGTCTGCAGCAAGGTCATGTGTATTTCGTCAACACGCAGAAGTTTGGCAAAAACAGCAACTTTGTGCAATATAAGGACGAACGCCAATACACGGGATGGGATGTACTGCGAAATACCATAGAGCGTCATGGCGACAAACTGATACTCATCATAGACGAAGCTCATCGTGGTGCAGGACGTAATGAGGCAAACGAGCAGATGACCATCATGCAGAAGTTCGTGAAAGGTTCGAAGGATGACAACTTGCCACAGATGCCTATCATATTGGGTATGAGTGCTACATTGGAGCGTTTCAACAAACTCATAGAAGGGTGTGATTCGGCAAAGCAGAAAACAACTGTTGTGACGCCTGAGGAGGTTCGAGAATCGGGCTTGCTGAAGGATAAGATACAGATATTTCATCCCGAAGAAGAAGGATTCCTTGAAATGTCGTATCTTGCCAAAGCGGCAGAGGAATGGAAGGACAAGTGCATTCATTGGGCAAAATACAAGGAGCATGAACCCGACCGTGAGGTGAAGCCTGTGCTTGTTGTGCAAGTGCAGAATGCGAATAAGGAGCAGGTATCGGACACCGACCTTGACGAGTGCTTGCGACAGATAGAAACGCATGCAGGTGTGAAACTACAGACAGGCGAAGTGGTGCATACCTTCGAGCAGCACTCCACCTATCCGGTAAATGGTATTGATGTGGTGTACTCTCGTCCTGAAGATATTGAGGGCAATCAAAAGATACGTGTGGTACTCTTCAAGGATAATCTGTCAACGGGTTGGGATTGCCCAAGAGCAGAGGTCATGATGTCGTTCAAGGTGGCAAAGGGTTACACGAACATTGCGCAGCTCTTCGGTCGCATTGTGCGTACACCTTTGCAGAAGCGCATTGAGACAGACGAGACACTCAATGCCGTTAGGCTCTATTTGCCTCACTTTGATGTAGCTACCGTGGAGAAGGTTCGCAAGGAATTGCAAGGAGCATTGCCTGTGGATGTAGAGACAAATCCTACTCCTAAGAAAGTGCTGACTCCTGAGGGAAAACTTCCGTGTGGCATAGAGCGAGAGGATGTACTGAATGCCTTGAATGAAGCAGGAATAGATACTTACGCCATACCGCATTCGGGCATCAACAATTATATGAAGGCGCTTTTCAAGCTCTGTCATCTACTACGGCGAACCAAGTTGAACCGCATGGCATTGGACGAAGTGAAAGAGTGTATCGCTGGCATGATCTACTATAATGTCAAAGAACTTGTGAACGAAGGCAAATACGATGCCGCAATACTTCGCATCCGCCAGCATGTGATGAACGAGATAGACATGGATGCCATGGGCGAGTCGTTGGAAGGTGAGGAGAAAGATACTGCTCTGCTGACCGACTACGACATTGAGCGATGGTTTGAGCACACAGAGGCGAAACTAGCCAGCGAAGGCATCGGTAAACACTACCACAAGGAACATGATGGGGAATATCTAGATACGGAGATTCGTCTGCACGTCATCATGTTTGCAACCAGCAAGATCTGCATGGAGCAACTTGACGGCTATTGCAAAGAGACATTCTATAAACTTGTGAAAAGACATCGCAAGGACATTGAGAATTCGGGAGAAGCTAATGCGCGTGATTTCAGAAATATCGTTAATGCAGAGGTGAGCACAGAACCTTATTCTTGGTTGCTACCTGACTTGATTGTTGCTGCGCAGAACGAGAATGATGTATTGAGTAACGACCATCTGTATTGCGACGGTGATGGTAACGCACGATTCAAACTCAATACATGGGAAGTGGCGGTTTTGGAAGAAGAACGTAAACGTGAGGATTTTGTGTGCTGGATGCGAAACACGCCCAGCAAAAAGGAATCGCTGTGCATACAATATCGCAAGAACAACCAGTTGAAACCTCATTTCCCTGATTTCATTATTGTGCGTAAGAGCGCAGATGGCAATTGGCATTTCGATGTACTGGAACCTCATCGTGCAGACCTCAATGACAACCTACAGAAGGCACGTGGCATGGCTGATTACTCAAAGCGTTGTTCAACAATTGAGCGAAATGAGTTGATTCGTGTCGTAGAGAAGAACGGAATCAAAGAACTTCTGTGGCTTGACTTGACAGATGGTTTGGTTGCCAATGAACTTAATAGCATCAATACGGATGATGAGTTGACGAACTTGTTTGCAAAGTTCAATTAAAGAATCGCAGTGGACGGTTCTGCGATTCATCTCAATGTAGCCAAACGATAAATATCACATATGCTTCACTCTGCACTCACTGCTCAGTCAGTTCACGCAGATTAAGACAAAATCAAAAGAAAACGCCTCAAGAAATTTGAGGCGTTTTTTTATGCATTCCTAATGTCTGCATTAGTGCCAACTATGTTAGTGTGCGCGCACAGCAGGTATAGAAGCAGGTCAAAAATTGTGTTAAAAATAGTGTTAAAATCGGGAAATATGGTTGATGTTACTAAATATAGTTGTAACTTTGCGCCCTGTTTATTATGTTAAGATTCAAGCATTTAACAATTATATTGTTCCTTTCAAGCGTGTTTCAGGCAGTCGGTGCGCAGATTCTGGACTCTCGCGCTCAGGTGGAAACGCTCAGTTTTGCGGAAAGATTCTCCGTGAAAACGAACACCGTTGACTGGCTTCTCCAGAACCCGAACGTGGGCTTTGAGTTTGATGTCAGAAAGGAGAATTGGAACCGTTGGGCAGCCGTGCTCAACCTGAAGGGACATTTTAACCCTAGTAACACTTACACTCCCGGTTTCGTGTGGAATAACTCGCAGGTTCGCGTGGAAGCCCGCAACTATTGGCGTACGCGTCGCTTGGACGGCAAGTACATCATGCCGCACGACAACTGGCTTGACAAGCTGTTCTCTTTCCGCCGAATGAGGGTGAAGCATCCGATGACCGTCTATTATCGTGGCCTCTATGCGAGCTACGACAGTTTCTCGTTCCTTCTTGGCAACAACAAGGGTATCCAGGGCCGTGCTTATACGGGCGGTTTCACTTACGGCATAATCCGTCCGATGACGGTGTTCAAGGGTGGCAGTTCCGTGGATTGGGAGTTCGGTATAAGTGCCGGCGTCTCTTATACGCAGTATGACAAGTATCGCCATGATCGCGAAACAAACTGCTATCCGGTGACGGAGAAGGGCTTGAAGGGCATCTATCCCGCGCTGAGCGACGTGAGGGTGGGTATCGTTTATCGCTTCGGCAATTTCCCTGTGACTCGCAAATACCGCTATCGCTACGATGTGGACATGGACTATCGCAACCGCATGGACTCCATCATGCTTGCTCGTGAAAACCGCAAGGCTGAGCAGATTCGCATAGACACGCTCACTCGTCAGGCTGAGGACATGTTCTGGGATAAGTATAAGGAAATCACTGAGACCAAGCGTCTCGACCGCTATCGCGACAAGGCTATCCGCACAGGACAGAATGTTGACTCGCTCACTGCGAAGAAGAACGCCAAGTACGAGAAATATTCAAGCAATGCCATCGAGGAGAAGAGCGAAGCTCGCGCCCGCAAGGCCAAGAAGATAGTCAAGAAGCAGCGTGAGAAGGAAGCTTTGAGAATGAAGATATTGAAATCATTAATGGAGGAAGGGACATGATGCGTAACATACACACATATTTATATACATTGGCTTTCGCTGCGGCAATGCTTTTCACGGCGTGTGCTGAAGTGGATCTCTGTGAAGATAGCCACGAAGGCAACTTGCCTGCCGTGAAGTATTCGTTCGACTGGGGCAAATACAAGGCAGATGCGCCGGAAGGGATGTACACGATGGCGCATCGCATCATCAACGATTGGAAGCGTGTGGACATGGTTTCGGCGTCAGAAGAGAGCGATACCTTCAAGGTGCGCCCGGGTGAGTACAAGTTTCTCGCTTTGCCTACGAAGCATAATGCCTTTGACCTAAGGGCAATGGCAGCTAGTCTTGCACAGCCTGAAAATTATGCCAATGAGAATGACCGCTATGATGAGGTCGATAGGGTTCAGGACAAGAGTATTTCCTACATGCTATATTCAAGGCAGCAAATCCTGAGTCTTTCCGATGAAGAGGCTACGAGCGAAGACAAGATAGCGCGATACATTCACCCTTACGCTGAACCATTCTTCTTCGACAGCGTTTCGGTGGTGCAGGTGAAGAATGACGTGCAGCACGTAAGGTTTGCCCCAAAGTCTATCACCCAGTGTATAGACGTGCAGTTCTATATTCGTGCCAACACAACACATACTATCGACTCTGTCCATGCAGAACTCTCAGGTATTCCGCTTGCAATGGAAATAGGCAGCCGCTTCGTGTCGAAGGAAACAGCGTCCGTCCTGATGAAGCCTTCACTCTCTGAAGCAAGGCTTGATTTGGAAGATGAAGACAGAACACTGGATGTCATACAATGCAATTCAAGAATAAACGTTCCTACGGTGCTGAGCAGCGAAAGCGATTCGGAGAATACTAGTCCCGGTCTGCTAACCGTAACGGTTTACACGTCGGAAGACACTCCGGAAGGCAAGAAGGTGTATTGCACGGTAATAACAAGAAACCTCTACTACATTCTCGAACAGGCAAAGCTCTGTGAGTTTACTGACGACCTGGAGCACATAGTAAGAAACGGCGAGACGGGAAAGATAGAAGTCAACACGCCGTTTACGATAGGTAAGTAAGAGGTTAAGAGGTTAAAAGGTTAAAGGGTTATAAGGGTTAAAGGTTAAAGGGTTAAATTGTAAATCCGTAAATTGTAAATTCATTCATGTTACTTCGAAAAGTAAGCTTTATCATCATAATGTTGTTCGCCATGAGCGTGGCAAAAGCCCAGATGCTGGCAGTGAATACTGATGTGGCAATGGACGGACTGATGGCTCCGAACCTCGGTTTGGAACTCACGGTGGGCAATCAATCTACTCTCTCCCTGAACGGACTTATCAGCCATAAGCCTTGGGGAAAGACTGCGCAGGTGGCTGCCCTTCAGCCTGAATACAGATACTATCTCTCTGGTCGTCCTATGGATCGCTTCTTCCTTGGTCTCGGCGGCATCGCTGCTGTCTATGATGTGAACATCAAGGACAAGCGATATGATGGCTACTGCGCAGGTGCCGGACTGACCTTCGGCTATGTGCTTCCGCTTACGGAACGACTCAGCGTAGATTTCCATGCTGGCTTCGGAGTGACAAGATACAAGCAGAAAGAATACTATCTCGGCGATGATTTCGACAATGAATACTCTCTGGACGGCAACCAGCGATCAAATGCCAGCGGTTTCCGCTATATGCCAACTCGTATCGGCGTTTCGTTGAGTTATACTTTAAGATAATTCCAAATGCAACATTTCAATAACAAAATACTTTCTCTTCTCGTAGCTTTCACGGCTGCTATATTGCTTCCTTCTGTGGCGTTTGCTCAGGAAGGAGCTTTCCGAGATGTTGACTTCCAGGTGGTGCTGAAGAACAAATCGACTGGCAAGGCTGAGTATGAGCCTGTGCAGTATTGTGTGGTAAAGTCTGCCCGCAAGGCACACGATGTTCGTATCGCACTCGAAAAGGCTGTTTCCGAGCAGGAAGAAGACCTCGCTGCAGAGCCTTCAAAATATATTGACAAGGCACTGAAGAAGCAGAATGTTGTGTTCCAGATTTCGGCAAACAACGGTACTTTCCGCGCCCATGTGGAAGACGGAATGGCTGTTGTCATCCTTGCTCAGTCAACATACGTTCGCGTGGAGGAGATCACTCCTAACAAGAACAGCTACAAGTTGGAGATTGAAATGCGTGCTCTTCAGGAGGTAACGGTTGTTGACCGTCGCCGTCGTGGACCGGAGTTCAAGAAGGTGCCAGGCATCGATACTGGTTTTGAGGTGCGCTTCACTTGCCCGGTGTTCCTTCCAAAGGGCTATACTCGCGAAGACACTCGACTTGCAATACAGCCAATGGTTATCGACTGCCAGACGGAAGATACAATAGCTTACGCAGACCCAATCGTGTTTGAGGGTGGCAAATATCATAAGATGCAGAACAAGCGCATGGGCTTCAACTATATGAAGAACGACCCTGTAGCGCCTTATTACGACAGTTCAATACAGCTCAACAGCAACGAGCCGTTTGAATATGTCTATACAACAACCTTCCGCAAGCCTGACAAGGACAAGACCTACAAGGGCGCTTACCGCACAATCGTGGAAGACTACTCTCATGTGGTGTTCGACAATGGCGGTCTTGGCACTGGTTCGTGTCTCGCTTTCCGTCCGTTCAAGTTCCTCAACTTCGATGTTGCCAAGGCTACAATGCCTCTCAACGACGAATTCCGCGTTGATGCAGCGTCAAACTATATGGCTGTTGACCGCAAGCTTACGCTCACTTTCGAGATGGGTAAGGACGTGCTTACAAGCGACTCCATCAACGATAAGGAGTTCGGCAGACTCATCGCTGAGCTCAAGTCATACGGCGACAAGCTCTACAAGGTGCAGGTGGAAGGTGCTGCTTCGGCAGAAGGTAACGAGGTGTCGAACAAGAACCTCGCTGCAAAGCGTGCTGCCCGTGCCGTGGCTATTATCCAGAACGGTCTCGGTCGCAATGCAGATGTGCGCATCCCTGCTCCATTGGTAAAGGTTCACTCATGGACAGATGTGGCAGACGAACTCCTGAAGCAGGGCTACAGAGTGGAATCGAACAAGGTGCATGAGGTCGTGGCTGCCAGTGGCAACGGCAATCCTTCGGCAGCGATGAAGGGTCTTGAGTTCTACAATACTCTCATCGAGCCTATCCTCGCCAAGCAGCGTATCATGCGATGCACTTACCAGTATGAGATGGACCATGTGATGACTCCACAGGAAGCTGCTGAGGAATACTATCGCAACAAGGACAAGTATCTCAGCGACGAGAAGGACTTTTCCGATGGCGACTACTACAACCTCTTCCAGGTTATTACCAACGAGAAGGATGTTGACGACCTTACCGACATCGCTTACCGCCACATCCTCAAGACTCCGGGCTACGAGATGAACAAGTTCTCGCCTTATGTTGCAAACAAGAAGGCGTTGAAGTGCATTCGCAAAGGTACGCCTGACCCAAGTATCCTGCGTCCGTTTATCGACTATAATATAAAGAATGTAAACCAGCGCAAGCAGATTAACCAGTTCTCTTCAATCGTAATCAACCGTGAGGAGATTCTTGCTAATCAGGCTATCATGTACTTCCAGGAGATGCAACTCGACACTGCGCAGTACATCATCGACTGGCTTCCAAAGAACCTTGGCACAGAGCGCATCGTGAAGTTTGTTGACTTCATCCGCCTTTATTTCAAGGACCGCACACAGGAAGAGGATGCCCGCTACAACGAGGCGTTCGACTATGTGCTCGACTCAAGTCCTGAGAACCGTGCCATCATCTTCACGGAGCTTCGCCAGCAGCTTGGAAAGACTGTTAATCAGGCAGAGTTCTATGTGAACCTCCTTGACGACAATAATCCGAAGAAGTGGTATCTGAAAGGTTTGCTCTATGCGGAACAGGCAGGAAAGGAACCTAAGGTGCTCGACAATACGCCTTATTTCCTCGCTTATTTCCAGCATAGCTTCGACCTTGAGCCACGTTACGAACGACTCTTCCACAACGAAGGCTCCATCGACGACGATCTTCGCAAGAAGTTCCCTTACAAGAAGAAGGACAAGGACAAGTATCGCGCCAAGTTTGCTGCCATCAAGGCAATCGACCCGTTTAATGCTCTTCAGAACGCAGATGCTGCAAAGGAACTGAACGACGAACCAAATCTCACTGACGACCAGCAAAAGTAATCAAGGCTTGGCAGGCAATCAAAATTAGTCTCAAATGAAATTCATCAAATACATATTTCTGTTCTTCGCTTTCCCGCTCTGTGTAAGCGCTCAGGAGAATATTCCTGACTCGCTCATCGACGAGGAAGCGGTGGATTCTTCCCTTATCACAAGGCGCAATGTGGCTACCAATTTCAATTATCTTGACCACATTCTTGAAGGCAGATACTTGGCTCAAGGCGACCAGTTTACGAAGAAATGGAACGACCATCTCTTTATCGAAGCTGGTATGGGATTGGAACAAATCGTGGCTCCATCAAACAGCTATTCGCTCACGCCGTTCACTTACGCGAAGTTTGCAGTGGGCAAGCAGTTCAATCCGAAGCATTCACTTCGCCTTTCGCTCCATGGTGCATACGCTTATCAGAAGAAGCAGGAGTATTTCATGTATCAGGTTGGAGCAAAGCTTGACCATATCTTTGACATGTCAAGCTATTTTGCAGGCTACGATCCAACGCGCCGTCTCAGTGTTTCTACTGTTGTCGGTGTTGGTGGTGCGCGTTCGCAGTATCTTTTGAACAACAGAAAGAAGGATTCCGGCATAGCAGTAGAAGGTCATCTAGGACTTCAGTTCAAGATATTCACTGGTCCTCAGGGCTACATCAATATTGAACCATACGCTGGTATCTCTTCTGACCCGATAGACATCAGCGACAAGAGGAACTGGCGCGACTATGATGCTTTCTATGGCGCAAACCTCACTTATGTGTATTACTTGCGCAACAACCTCTCTCCAGAGGCGCGTGCTGAATATATGGTGAAGCGAATCCTGAAGGACGAGCTTACTTCCGACTCTACTCTCTTCTCTTGGCGTAAGCCGCTCTTCGTGGAAATGGCAAACTCTGCTCATTTGCTTAACGCGCCTGAATTGCCATCAATGCAGACACTTGGTCTCGGCTACACTGTCAGCCTTGGCGCTTGGCTTTCGCCTGCTATTGCATTGAGAGGAAGCGTGGCAAGCGAGAATGTAGTGTTCACGCATACTGATGTTCCAATGAGATTCAATGATGCGAACAATATCCATCAGACGCAAGGAACTACTGATTCGCAGGCTGGAAACTATCTCGGCTTGAGGGCAGAAGCGCTCCTCAATCCGCTTGGCTTTGTGCGTAATTACGATTGGGACTCTCGCTTTGGTCTCTATGTCCTTGGTGGACTTCAGGTAGGTAAGCTATGGAAGCGCCATTACCAAGAGAACGACATTTCTGCCTATTACCAGGGTTATACCGGCGGTTTCCATTTCTGGGCACGTCTTTCGGAAGGCTTACAGGTTTTCATGGAACCTCGTATTGAGCATTTTGAATATCATAAGCCACGCAATGGCAAGCCTGCAAACTGGCGTTACCACGACAATCTTTGGAGCGTGAATGTCGGTATGACTGTTTCTACGCGAACTCGCAAATACACCGACTGGAAACTTTGGGAGGAGCGTGACCAGTCGCAGTTCATGAATAAGTTCGTTGTTGGTGCTGGTGGCGGTATCAACTACTTGCAGAAGCGTGCGCAGTTCGTCGAAACTGGACTTAAGCTTGGCTTCAACCTCTATGGATTCCTCGAGTATCATCTCAATGCACTACACTCTGTTCGCCTCTCTGCCGATGGTGTATATCATCCATTGAAGTACTATAGTAACAAAAAAGACGATCCTACACCAACGAGACGCTATGCCAATGCATTCATCTCATTGGATTATCAGCTGAACATCACGAACCTCCTCAATGCTCAGGATCCTGATCTCCGCACGTTTGAGGCGTTCGCCTTCGTCGGACCTTCCATCGTGAGCGGCATCGATCGCGAGCAAATCACTACGCCGCAACCTACAGTGAATCTCGGTGCCAAGCTCCTATACCACGTGAACCGTCACCTCGGTATCCATATCACACCAACATTCTATTATGTTCCTAAATGGATAAAGAGTAATTTCTACGACAAGCAGCATCTTGCTGCAGTGACATTCATTGAGACTCTCAACGCCGGCGTTCAATATACTTTCTAGCCTCACCCCCAACCCCTCTCCATAATGAGAGGGGAGTGTCCTTCGGAATGTAAATTGCAAATCTGTAAATTGTAAATGAAACGAATCCTCCCTATACTTCTTCTCCTCATCTCCGGGGCAAGTCTCCATGCACAGAACGATGCTGAGGCAACCATTGCCGCCCTTGAGCCTGTGATATATGCTTATCACGGTCAGCTTCGCATGGATTCCACAAAGCTCGTGCAGAACATTGCAAAGCGCTATGCAAAGAATCCTCGAGTGCTTCTTGCCATCGCTTCCATGTTCTATAACGCTCAGGACAGTGCTGCTGCCCATCGTTTCGAGGATAAGGTGCTCAAGCATGATCCTAAATACGCGCTTGCGTACGTAGTTCGTGGCGATGCCTGCATGCACCTTTATCAGGACACTGTTGCAGCGAAGCAGTGGTATCAAAAGGCTATTGCGGCTGATCCTAACGATCCTTCAGGCTATGAGGCGATGGTGAGATACCACGTAAACCAGAAGAACTATTCTGACTCCACATACGCCTTTGCCTATGCTCAGCAGCTCATTGAGAATGCAAACACGGACAAGAGTCGTATGGCTGCTGCGGAAATGATTCGCAAGACTGGTGGTACTCAAGACCAGTCTGTGGAACTCCTCAGCAATATCACGCTCGACGGCATGAACGAGAAGGACCTTGCCCGCTATGCCTTCCTGCTCTCTTCAAATGGCATGACAGAGAAGTGCCAAGCAGCTGTTGATAAGGGTATTGCAGAATATCCAGGCAACTACTACTTCTATCGCGTCGGCATGTACAATTATGCAAACCAGTCGAACTATGAGCAGGCGGAGAAGATGGGCGAGAAACTCTTC
Organism: Bacteroidaceae bacterium; assembly: GCA_024401305.1. GTDB lineage: Bacteria > Bacteroidota > Bacteroidia > Bacteroidales > Bacteroidaceae > Prevotella. The sequence goes on from JAKSLI010000013.1 coordinate 13,689, forward strand.
TCAATGCTTCCAACCGACAGTATCTCTACCGAAGATTACCGCATCTACAGCTACTGCTTCACTGCAAAGGGAGAGAACGATGAGGCTCTGCGCCTTCTTTGGAAAGCCCTCGATACCACAAACCCTTCATGGGCAGCAGCTCAGCAACTCAAGGCACGCATAGAGGATGTCTATAAGGAAAGTGCTCAGCAATACATGGAACGCGGCAATTACGAGCAGGCAGCCGACCTCCTGAACCAGGGCATCGACGCCTTCTTCGCCCACGACGATGAGTATCGCGCAGTTCATGTCTATGGAACTCTCGGTACGATGTATGCGCAGACATGGGCGGAAGAGCTCAATGGAACGGATAAACTCGTGCCATACAACAAGGCGTTGGCAATGTATAAGGACATGACAGACAGATGTAAGGATGAGGACTACAAGACGTCCGGTCTCTACCGACAGTTCTTCCTCTCTTACTTCATCAGCCAGATAGACCAATCGGTATCCGTGGAACCATACGTAAAGGCATTTGCCGACCGCGTGATGTCGCACACTGAACTCGGTTATTACGACAAGAATCTCACAAAGGCTCTCCAGGTTCTCGCTACCGTAAACCCTACCGAGGCACTTTCCCTTGCTCGTCAGTACCGCAACAAATATCCTAATCTCGCCGACAACGACCTCGATGTACTTATCGACAAGCTATCGGCAAAGTAATACTAATTCTTATAGAATAAATTAACCCCCGAAAGTTATACAAAAACTTTCGGGGGTTAATTGTGTTTATGGGGAACTTTTACTTTTACTTCTTCAAGTACTTCTTGCCGTTGACGATAACGATACCCTTAGCATCTGCGCCAACCTTCTGACCGAAGATGTTGTAAGCATTATTCTGCATCTTGCTTTCTGCATTCTGCATTGCCTTAATGCCTGTAACTGTCTCAACAGTCTTCTCCTTGGTAGAGACATTGTAAGTGATGATGTCTGACCACATCTCTTCGTCGCCTACCTTGTAAACGCTTTGGAGACCGAGAGTTGTAGGGCGGAGTTCCTTAGGGAATGAGAGTACATGGTAAGAACCCTGGAAGTCAGTGCGGTTCAAAGAAGCGCCACGATCAGAGAAGCGTGCGTTCACGAGCCATTCGTCCTTGAATGTACCATAGTAGTATTTCTCAAACTTCCACTGCTCGCCATCTACGAACACGCGGTAGTAGAGCCAGTCAGGGTTGATATAGTTGCCGTCAACGTCCTCTACAGGAACAACGTATGCCATGTTACAAGGAACTGTAAAGTACTGTGTATCAATGTCAAAGTAACGGATGTCTGGAGTTGCAGGCTTTGCTGCTACTGGATAGAATGGCTTCATGTCCTGTGAAGGGATTGACTGGCTGTAACCAGCATTTTTTGCCTTACCAAGGCAGAAGAGGATACCGTCCTTACCAATCATAGAGCCGTCAGCCTCGTTGTAAGTAAGCTCTGCACAGTCCTTTGTCTTGTAGATTGGGTAACCGCTTGTGTCAAGTCCGTTGTATGCAGCTCCCTTGCAGTAGAGGAAGTAGAGATCATCGTAGAGACCTACATACTGACCGTTAGGAATCTTGATTGTATTGCCTTCGAGAGTACCCTTCACCCAAGCCTTGAGAGTCTTCTCAGAGAGTCCCTGGAAGTAGAAGTCGTTGCCCTGACGAGCTACGTAAACCATCATTGGGTAGTTGTACTGGTAGCTTGACTCGTATGCGAGAGAGTAAGGCTGAATCTCAACACCTTCTGGAACTGTTACGAGCTCATCGTTGAATGGAGTAAGCTCATAGCCGCTGTTGTAAGAGAATACGCCGCCGTCCTCATTGCAGAGACAGATTTCAAGGTCTGTGTTTGTGAGAACGCCTGTTGCCTCGTCGTAGTCCATAGTGAACTCATCAGACTCCATATCGGCAAGTACGTCGTTGTTCTTGTTTGTGTATGCAAGGCTGACAAAGTAAGTGTAGCCGTCAACTTCGCGGTATGGCTGCATGTTGTCGAAAGTTACCTTCTTGTGGTCGGCAGACATTGTACCCTTTATCCATACATTGTAGAGGAAGTTGTTGATGATGTTCTGGATATAGACAGTCTCGCCATCAATGACAATCATAGTCTTCTGAGCGTCACGGTCGATCCATTCGTCCATCTGCTGACTGTAATAGAAAGTGTGCATAGAGTAAGTTAGGAGATTTCCGTCTGGAGTGTCCTCAATAGGATGTCTCTTAGCCTTCTTCTTTGCTGTAAATTGGTTGCCACCAGCGAGTTGTGCTGGAGCTTCAACCTTCATTGGAGAGAGAGCAGTGTTCTGTGCAGTGCGTGGAGACACATGGAATGTCTGTGCACTCGCAGATACTGCAAGCATCAAGAAGAGTGATGCGATGAAGTAGAGTTTTTTCATAAATAGTGTAGCCCCACAAGCTCCCCAAAGGGGAGATGTCAATAGCTTTGTGGGATTGGTTTTAAGTTATTTGATTTTTATTATTTAATTTTTGGAATTATTGAAATCAGCCTTCAAGTCAATTAAAGGTTCCCCCTTCGGGGGTTAGGGGGCTTTTATTATTATTTTCTTTCCGTTGCGGATATAGATTCCTGGACGGCCCGGAGTTCCTCGTCCTACAAGCTGACCGTAGAGGGTGAAGTATAATGTTTCAGTGGTTTCAAGGGTTTCAGGCGTTGAAATTGCACTAGCCGCAGCGTCGCGAATCACAACCTCATCGAGGAAGAATCGCTTGCCAGGAGTGAAGCTTATGCGTACGTTGCCCTCGCCCTTCAACGGTACTGAATAGCGTGTCCATTCGCCTTCGGTCATCTCAAGCTGTGTCTCGCCGAGCGTGGCATTGCCGCTTACGCTGAGCACGAGGTCGGTATCGTCACGACTCCAAGGTGCTGCATTGAACTCAAGGAGCATTTCCCTGCCGTCGAGTGTTATCACTGGCGATGTGACGAAGCCTATGCGAGCACCGTTGCCGAACTTCGCGCAATGTGCACCGCCACTCTTTTCCATTGAGTCCCAGCCGCCATTGTCAGCTATGAAGTCTGCCGATGCCACGTCAGCACTTCCCTTGAACACACCATCGTTGCCGCCAGTGCCGATACACTGATTGAATGACTCATAGAAGATTGCGCCCTCAAGGTTTGTTTCCTCCGTGATTGTTGGGTCGGTGGTAACGATTCTCTTGGATACAGCCTTGAACTCGAAGCCCATTGTGCCGTCGCTGTTCTGGTGTATATGGTGAACGCCGTGGTTCAGGTATGCAGAGCCATCAGTGTTGCGGTTATATAAATCAGCGCAAGGCACAGAATTGTTTGTCAGGCTGTCATTGCCAAGATAAGGATATACGTCAGTCTCTTCTGTGGTTTTGACATAGCCGTCCCATGATGGCTGCGAAGCCTGCCTGTCGTCGTTGTTGTCGGCATGGACGATGGTCAGTCGCTGGTGCGAGTTGTAACGCTTGCTGTTTGGGTCATCTCCTCGATCATCAACGATGGAGTTCACGATGTTCTCGCTCCATACGCCTGGGTCGTAGTCCACATGGAGAATGAGCATACCCTCGGCTACGATGCCTTTGTCCCAACCGGTTCTCTGGCGATTCTCCAGCAAGTAGTATTCGTCTGAGCAACCATCGTTGCGAATGATGTAGAAGTCGCCACCGTCAGCAATAGCCTTCATGTCGTCAACGGTCACGTCCTCGCTGCAAAGTTCTATCGGCTGCTTCCATCCGCAGACCATTCTCTCGTAGCTTGTGAATGCCGCTGGTGTGAAACCTTCGCCGTTGTATTCGCCCTGCGACATGACATCCCATGGTCCCATGCCGAAGTTGCCGCTGTAGTATGTGTCGTAAGTGTCAGGGAGTCCCATGCAGTGGGCAAACTCATGGCAGATAGTGCCGATGCCTTCCAGCTGACCGCCGAGACGGACTTCGTTAGCGCAAGCGTAGGTATCAATGGTCACGCCGTCAAACTTCTTTCCTTCAGGGAAGAGGAAAGTCTCGCCCTTATGCACGGATGTCAGCTCAAATTCGTGTGGCCAGATGGTATTCTGGTCGCCGCTCGTACTCTCTCCTTTGCCGGCATAGAGCACAAAAACCTGCTCCACGGTACCGTCGCCGTCCCAGTCGTAGTCAGCGAAGTTCACCTTGTCGTCAGCAAGTTCGCATGCCTCAAGAATCATTTCCCAAGGGCGAGCATCAACCTCACCATTGCCTGGAGCGCCGTAGTAGCTATAGTCTTGTGAAACTTTCACTGGACCAACAACATCAAAGTCCAATTCAAACTGACCGTAGCTCTGGTCGAGGAAATAGTCCTTCACGCTACCTACATAGCGACCTTCCTTGAAGTTTCTCTCGTTGATGACACGATTGAAGAATGTGTCGGCATCAGGAGTTTCGAATTCCTTGTTCTGAAATTCCACGAGTATGATGAGTCCCTTTCTCTTTCCGATGAATGAATTTGCAGGTTGTGCACTATTTAATGCCTTTTGCCTTTTGCGTTTTGCATTCTGTGTTCTGAATTCCGTCTTCAACATTGCTTTTTCGCGCAGCGTTGCCATCTCCGTTTCAGAAACTTCCTTTACCTCGCCCTTTTCATTGCTGTTGATGAACATCCTTCCGTCATCTGCCATCCAATAGCCCAAGCGTTCATCGCCACACTGATGTACTTTCAGTGTGGTTCCGTCGTTTAATCTAATTGTACGATATATGCCTTTTAGAGTCGGCGATGCCCACATAACGATGGATAACAGCATCGCGAGGGTTAGCATCCACATCCTTCTATAAATCATAAAAGCTTGTTCCTTTTTTGTGTTGTTTGTATCGGTAAATCCTTATAAAAACCGCGCAAATTTACACAATTTTTCAATTGTTTGTGCAAAACAACAGTTTTTTTTCGCTATTACACAGGAAAAAGTGTGAAAAAGACTATTGAAATCAATAGGAGGAAATCCTTAATATTAACGATTATTTGCTTTTTCTTCATACATCATAAACAAAAAGACTCGCGACAGTGTGGATTGTCGCGAGTCTTTTTATCCCTGATGGGAGTACTATTTTGTTTTACTTCTTGTAAGTGCTGATGAGTTCGTGCTCACGCTCTGTGAAGTCAGAAGTGTTTGCTGAGTTGTATGATGGATCTGGCATGTACCACCAGAGGCTGTTGAAGTGCTTCTTCAGACCTGCATCCTTGAATACATAGCCACGGCTTGCGTAAGGAAGGTTGCGGATGAGACGACGCTGCTGTGCGTTGTAGTTCTCCTGGTTCATCCAAAGCCAGTAGATGCCGCATGAGCGGTCGTAATAGGATGTAGGAGAAGTGGCTTTTTCGTCATAGAAGTTCGCATAGAAGCCGTCGGCAGAATGAATCTCGAGCTCCTGCTTAGGAGAGTAGTTTGTGAGATGCCATTCGAGAGTAGCGTTGCGCATGGAGATCTCCTTATAATAGTGAGTTACTGGTTTATCTTCATAGTCGTACTTCTTGCTCTTGCTGCGGAACTTTGCTACGCCAGTGGTAATCTTTGGATCCTGCTTCTGGACGAACTCTGTCTCAAGGAAGAAGTGTTTTGCTGTGTTAGGAGCAGTGATGCGGAGAGTGAAGTCGCGGATGGAACCGCCTGCCCAGCGTGAAGCAGGAGAGAGCTTGTAGGTGAGGTAGTAGTTTTCCATCACGCCGGCACCATTTTGGTAGTTGTAAGTGTGGTGGATATGGTTCTCGCCCGGCTTGAATGTTGCGTTGAATGAATACACGAACGCATATCCCCAGCTTTCAGCCTCATAGTTCTCCTCATTGCCTTTCTTCACAACTCTGCGGAAATCCTGATAAGAATACTTTGAGATGTCTATTGGCTTGCGGTCTATGACACTCTCGTTCTCGTCAAGAAGTACTACGGAAGTCTTTGGAGTGATGCGATGTCCATTCATCATGACTGTGAAGTCATATATTTCCGGGTGGCCATTATTTGACAAGTCAACGCCAGGGTAGCCTGGGTCTGCCTCGAAGCCCATGAGGATGGTCTTCTCCTTGCTGCCGCGATTGATGAAAGTGTAGTCAACATCAATGTAGGTCTTGCCTTCATCAGTAAGACGGATAGTGAGCACTTCCTTGTCAACAGCGATGTCTGTTGAAACGAAAGGAATGAGCATGTTACCATAGGTAGCATAGCCGCTGTCGTTGGCAGATGCTGTAGCTGCTGCCACGAGTGCGAGGAGTGAAATAAAAAGCTTTTTCATATTAAGTAATCATTTTTATATTTTCTTAGTAAAGATTTTCAGTTTGATTTTTTGTGAAGATTTTGAGCGAAGCGACTCTTAAAAAAGAAATAATCTTCACTATTTTCAGAATGATTCTTGGTGCAGATTTTTAGCAAGATTTCTAAACTCTTACACACTTTCCATTTACCTCATCCAACATCCAGTTTTCTGAGTAAACTCCTTTAGGACTGAAGTTGATGAGCATACCATAACGAAAGTTCTGCAATTTCATGTATGACCATAGCTGACGTCTCTGATCATCACCGATGTAGCTGATTGCTTTTAGTTCCAATACCACATGACCAAGATTAGGATCTGTGGCAACCATATCCATCCTGCGTTTCACAGGAGTTGGCTTACCCTTGTAATAGATAGGGAATTCCTCTTGGCGATGGACCTTGAAGCCAGCTTCAAAAAGTTCCATATAGAGACCTGCTTCGTATGTCAACTCATCCACGTCATTGTGGTAGAAGTTGTATGCATTGAAAGCGCATCCAACGATTTTGGAAAACATGTGGTAATACGCTTGTGAGAATTGAATCTCAGTCATAATAATTTAAAATCCAAACTTAAAATCATACTAAAAATATTTTGACGATAGTCTTCAAGGACGGTCGGGCTTTGCCCTCAAAATCCAAACTTAAAATCCAACTTAAAATCTAAACTAATTGGAACATCAAACAGGACTGCCTGATTATTTTTTCATTATTTTCATTGTAATACCATTACGATCTTCCCATGTGGCACCTTCTATGCCTTCCTCGATAAGTGGTGTCATATCGTTGCCTGATAGACTGATAGTGATTTCATCGGCATCAGGCTTTACATAGACATCAATGCAGGTAGTAACCACAGGCTGTTGCGAGTCAGAAAGCTGATCTTTCAGTTTGCCGTGGAAAGAGGCTAAGCTGTTATCGTAAAATTCAAGTTCTCCTGCAACAGAAACCCAAGTGCCATCGCCGTTGGCGATGTCGATCTTGACACTGATAACATTGTCTTTCTCCGTGAATGCAACAGTGAGCTTGTTGTCCTTTATCTTGCCTTCCCAAGCACTGCCGCAATATTTTTCGGAGTAGTTCTTGCGCAAGAGTTCCATAATGATGTTGTTGATCTCACGCAAACCTCTATCAGAAGGACCTGCATTATTACCATGTGAAGAGCAGCTTTCTTTTCCAAAGTGTGCACTATAGCTCCACATGTCACCGTCGAGAACCTCAAAATCTGGATAATATTTATCCTTGTAATTGTGGATCTTGTGCTCACGATAGACGGCTTCAATCTGCTTCATCACATCCCCATCAACAGTGATGGTATCGCCTTGCTCGTTATGGGCAAAACCTATCTGACATCTACCGTCATCAAGGAGCTTTGCAGAATACTCATTGTGATTGTATGCTGGGCTTGAACTGTAGGTGTACGAATAGCTTGTCATGCTACTGACAGGCGCCTTCTTGCTATTCGCAGATACTTTATTTGCATCTGCACATGAGAACAGGGAGAGGAGCAGAGTTGTCATTAAGGTGAGATGTTTCATTTGGATTTAGTCTTTAGGGAATAGGTCGTTTAGTCGTTTGGGAGAGTGCTACAGCCTACGGGTATGAATGCCGTCTTTCTCTATGCTGTAGTTGTTTGGCCTTTCCTGAAATTCCTTTTTCTTTTGGGCCAATTTCTTTTTGAATTCTTCTAATGTCATGGGGTGGGGGCCTTACATCATTTCAATTCCGAGAGTGAGCATTTCCACTGTTCTACCCGCCTTTGTCTTGTGTGGCACTGTCATTAATCCCGCAGAAGTAACCTTGCCTTTTGCAAGACGAGGGAAAACAACTTCTGACTCTGCTAGGTGGCAGCTTACATACATTGAGGTTTCTGCTGGCACTTTCACATACATCATCACCTGTCGGTCTGGGTAACCGAGGAAGTAGTTGTTGAGAGCGTCGGTTGACATAGAGAGATATGACTGAGTCTTGCAAACAAGGTCTCCAGATTTCATTTCCTTTTCCACTGCAGCCTTGACTTCTTTGACATCATTGCCTTGAAGTCCAAGGTATGGACATGCACCACCGAGACCTACAATACGAACAAGGTTTACAGGAATAGGAAGTGATGAATTGTTGCATGCAGCATCCATGATAAGGATAGTGGCGAAAGACGCAGGATTCATTGAGAGAGGCTCGTTGCCTACAGGCTTGCCGTCAACCATGCGATCAACATTGCCGTAGTTTGTGCCCTTGATATCCTTGATGGAAGTGATGACCTTCTTGTTGCACGCATTCTTTCCACCGCCGGAATAGTCGCCGAGACAACCGTTTATTCGCTTATAGTTACGCGCAGCGATGTAGCCGTGGTCGATGCTATACATCTCGATTTCGTTGAGGCACTGCTCGTAAGCATCATCGCCAGGAAGAACCATCAGATGGTTGCAGAACGCCTGCTGGATGATGTTTAGGTTGACAGCCTGATTTGTTACGCTGACCTTCTTGAGCATTCGGCGCACCACAGCCTCCCACTCAGCCTTTGCCTTGACATCGGCCTTTGCTGGGTTGGCGAAAGTGTTGATAAGGTTTTGATACTCAGGGAAGTCCTCTTCAAATTCCTTCTCTGGATGCTCCTTAGAGAAGAAGCAATAACAGCGATAGAAATAGAAGTCGTAGAGTGGGTTGCCGAGGTCAGTCATGCAGCCAATGATGCTGTCGTTGTCAAAGAAGAGTTCTGCGGCAGCCTTGATGGACTGGTCTGTATTCTCTCGTACGAGTCGTTTGATTTCTGCATCTTTGTTCTGGGCAAAGCCAGAGATGCAGAGAACGATGAGAGAGAGAAGCAAAAGGGATAAGCGCTTTTTCATTTTATGATTGTTGATTTATGATTGTTGATTTAGTTTTTTTCGAATTATTGATGTTCTGATGTTTCGATTATTCGATATCTCGGTGTTTCGATTAGCAACAATTAGTGAGAGGGTTTGAGCAAAGCCATTCGGACTGAATCCAACCTTCATGCTTTCCGTCGGCAGTCTTGACCTTCACCCATGAACCGCCAAGAGCAACGCCAACAGGACGAACGGTGGTTTCTTCCTTTATGGTATAGACTACCTTGCTCTTGTGGTTTGCAGTTGCATAGAGATGTATATGCTGTCCGCCATAGTTGCGTGTGCCGATGCCTACGCATGAATAGTGAATATAGCCGCCAACCGCCTTTTTGCAAAGTTTCTCACCTTCAGGCGACTCACCGGTAGCATCGTAACAGTCTGCAATCTTCCACCAACCGTTCTTGTAATCCACAAGACTGAAGCATGGCTCGTATTCGCCTTCATGGTTAAGCTTGGCTTTAACAGCACCGTTCGGAGCAACACGGATGTTTGTGAAGTTTCCTACAAGGTCAAATAGGAAGGCTTCTACAGCAAGTTCTTGATTTGATGTGTCAGTTGCACTTGCCTTTACTGCAGGGAGAAGTGCAAGGATAAGGAGAGAGAATAAGAAATTTTTCATAATAGGTTGTGTAGAGTGGGGGATTAATGTTCAAAATAAGGTGGAAGATTGTTGAATACTTCCTTATAGCCCATAAGGAAACGCTGAACGAACATCCATTGGTCATCGACAGGCTTCTTGTAGTTCTTACCGTCAATGATTTCAAGGAAAGGTTCCGCCTGACTGCTTGTGTAATAGTCGCGGCGTTCAGAAGGCTTGCCTGTTTCAAAATCAGGAGTCTTTGAGTAATAGAACATCAAGTCACCGCTCTCCGGATTGAAAAGATATTCGAAAACACTTGGAGTTGCAGCCCAACGCTCCTTCACACGCATGAAGTAAAGCTGGCGTTCCTGTTCGCCTTCAATCTGCTCGCTGTCCTTTGTGTTGAAGTAATATTCAACGGTGAATTCACTTGGTCCGCTGCCAGGGAAGTTCTGGTTGATGACGATGACCGCCTTGTTGTTCAGGTTTGCATCTTCCTGTCCATACTTGATTTTCTCCAGTGCCTCGGCATACGCCTTGCGGATAGCTTTCACTCGAGTGTCGTTGTTGCTTTGTGCAAAAGCGCCAGTAGGGAAACATAGCATTGCCAAGAGGGCAATTAAACCGATGGTTTTATTAAAAAGTTTCATATTCTTATTTGTTATTGTTTACGAGTTCGTTGAATTGTTTTTCAATTATATTATAGGCTCTATCAGCAGGTGGATATCCTTTATACCATCTAAGGAAGAACACATCTCTGCCCGAGATTTCCATGCGCACCCTGTATTCAGTTGCTCCTGGCATTTCAATCTGCTTCTCCTTAGGCACTTTCACATCAAGAAGATCATTCTCCTTGATAACCTTCAACAAGGCAGCAGCATCTTCTTCCTTCAAAGTGTAAACCTTCTTTGATGGCGTTTCGCCGAAATCGTTGTTCTGGTCTGTAGCAACAATCAGTTCCGTCTTACCATTTTCATTGATAAGTTCCATGTAGTTCTTGCCGCCTCCAGCTGGTGCTTCGTTGGCAATGCTGCAGTAGATGAGAGTGTCAGGATTCTCCATGGAAACATTCTTGTCGGCTGACTTTACCTCTTTGACTTCTGTGCCTACAACATTTGTGGCATTGCTTGCAGAATCAGGCTTGCAGCAACAAATAAATGTCATAAAAATGGTAAGGAATGATATTGGTATAAGGTATTTCTGCATGTGTTGGAGTGGTGTCTATAAATTAGCCATTAATAAACATGCTTTACATCGAACTTGCTGCCATTCCAAGTGATCTTCCAACGATAAGGGTTACCATTATCGGTCATCAGGTCGTAAGTCTCAGCTACAATGGTCTTTCCGTAGCGTGGAAGTTCATAGTGCACCTCAGCAGCCTTGCCACCAAGACCGAGGCTGAACGGTTTCTCAACGACTTTCAGCGTCTTGCTTGCCTTGTTGTATTCATAGAAATGCAGTGTCGTTGTCTCCTGATACTCTTGGTGAGTGATAGCGATGAGGAGGTTGCCATTGTTCATCTTCCAATAGCAGCTTTCTACGGCGTGATAGTCCTCATTGGAACCAATCGTTACTTCAAGATACCCGTTCTTTTTGTCTATGATTCGCTTCGTATTGCGATCCAACTTTTGGGCTTTTACCGAGTTAGCAGCATATTTCCTAACGAGTTCTGTTTCGCATTTGTCGTACTTGGCAGCAGCGAGGAAGAGGTCAACGATAGTTGGGGTTGCAGGGAGAGTTACTTTGTAAGTCTGTGCAGAAGAGCCTGTGCAAACGAACACAAGCGCGATGATTATCAATGACAGTTTTTTCATAGTTTATAGGATGTTTTGTTAGGGTGTCCAATTCTGTGTTCTTTTTTAGTTTAGATTATGAGTATGATTTTTAGTTTAGATTTTGAGAAGCTCCGCTTCGACCTTCGTCAAAGACCATCGCCCAAATATTTTTAGGTAGATTTTAAGTTTAGATTTTAAAAATCATGACTAAAAATCCTTCTAAAAATAATGAAAGGCATTTATATTGTGGTCGCTACGCTCAAATCCTCACTGAAAATCAAACTGAAAATCTTTACTTAAAACTGTATACCCTAATGTTTTATTTGAGATTAATTTCAAAAGTGCGCAGGCCGTCATCGCCATCGAATGCAAAGTTCCTGCCGATGTTGAAGTAATAGCGGCGACTGTAAGGCTTCTTGCTGATGGACTTGAATATTTGTTCGCGCATCTGTGGAGTACATTTTGTGACATCAACGGAATACTCGTCGATGGCAGCATCATAGCCATAATGGAGTTTCTTGTAGATTCCTTCCTTCATTATCTTGGCTCCATTGATATTTGGATCGTAAATGACCTCAAGGTCGTCAGGATCTCCGAAGAGGTTAATATGGTCGTTATCAATCTTGCCGTAGAGCATCCATGTGACTCCATCGTTACCGTCCTGAATAAACGCAGTCTGAGGTATGTTCTTGTCGTTTACAAGATGTTCATAATTATTCAAGGCCGTGTTTACATTATGCACATTGAGCTTGATAGGCTTCATCATCTTGAGATACTTGCTGCTCATCCATCCTTCAATATAGCGTTTGTTTCGTGGAGAAACGAGGTCGGTTGAGCCATAGTCAGGGTAGTAACGCACCTTGTACCAGTCGGTTTGCTTTGCCGTAACCTGCATCATGAAGCCTTTAGGCAAGTATAGCGGTTTGTAACCGCCACCAGCCTTTGCCGCCCAACGGTAGAAAGTTTCTATGCCTTTGTCATTGTGCATGAGTATCTGGGCAGACTTGGATGCGCCTTTTCGGAAATTTACATTCTCGCCAGTGATAACAGCAAACTCAGGTGTCTGTGCACTTGCAAAGATGCTGCAGAGCATCATGAGTGAAAGAAACAGAATCTTTTTCATAATATGTTTTTCTAAATTGATATAAAAACTCTATGAGTTTTGCCTCAAAAAATGCATTTTTTGAGGCGTTTCCGTATGAGTTTTATCTGGTAATGCTATTCAATCATGAACGGTTGCCAGTCAAGTTCGTCCCAAGTTACGGCACCATTCTTTTTCTTTATGCGTGAACGGACTTTCTCGACCTTTGCTTCGTCATAGCCATCGTTGTACGATTCCACGATACTAGCCTCCATGTCATCGCCTTCGCCTTCATAACGGAACTCCTTCGTGATGCAGATGTTGTTGATGATGCGGCTTTTCTTCATTTCTATGAGATATTCAATGGCAACACCAGTGCCGGCAGAACCTTCGGAAACCAAGAAACGAGGCCAGATGGTGACGCCCATATTCCAGAATCCGAGGTCTTCAAACTTCAGGATATTGCCAGAATACCAAACCATTGCCTTGTTGTCGTCCTTGTCCTTGATGAACAATTCTGGCGTTCCGTCTTTGTCAACATCATACAATGCACACTGAGTGCTGTCGCCACCTTCTGGGAATGCTTCCTGAAAGCGGTGAATAATCTTTACCTTGTCGCCAAAGAATCTCTGTGTTGCTGTTTGTGCAAGGGCAGAGACGCTTATGGCGAAAGCAAAGAGTAATAGTGAAATCTTTTTCATAGATGCCAATCTTAGAGTGACTTAACAACCTCGAAGATGAGTTTTTCCCTGTCTCTGCCATTCTTGTCTGTAACAGTGACCTTTCCCTTTTCCAGGTTGATTTCCTTAACGGTATAGCCTTCTTCAAAACCGTCAATGAAAGTGCTCATTACGCTGTCGCCTACCTTATAGTCTGGTTTCAAAGGAAGGACCTTGCAGTCTTCGAGCTTGGCAGTCTTCAACTTTGAACCAAAACCATAGATAAGTACCTTACCGTCAGCAATGTTGATGACTGTACCTGTACGCCATTTGTCATAATCACCCTTATAGGCGATAGGTGCGCCAGGACCCATCTTTCCGTTCTTCAGGACGATGAAAGAGTTTGGCTTCAACTCTTCACCTTTAACAGTGCTCAAATAATTAACCGTAGGAGTCAAAGGTTTTGAATCGTCAACTACGACAGCATGGCACATACCTGAGCCGGTTTGCCACCAAGTGAGCAGGATGTCGCCCTTCTTTGCCTTTTGCTTCTCAGGCAACGGGATGCACATTGATGATGGCATAACACCGTCAACAAGTCCGTCCTTCATTTCCTTGAACTGATATGAGTAATAGATGAGAATCTCTTTTGTGAGATCTGCTTTGCCTACATTGCGTTCGTAGCCAGTTTTGCAAGTGAGATACCACTGTCCTGCTTTAAGGTTGAGTTTAGTGTCCTGTGGGAAGTCCCAAGGGAACTTGTCGAACTCTTGTGCGTTTGCAAAAAGGCTCACAAAGAGAGCGAAAAGAAATATTGATGCTTTTTTCATAATCTGGTAAATGTTTATGTTATAATCGTTTTCTTAGTATCAATAAATTTAACTTATTTAACTTATATGCCATAGGCATCAGTACAATAAATATAATAAGTATAATTCATTGATTATTCATGTTTTATCGGTGGTTGCCGCCCACGATTGTCACGCGATGTGCGCCATTGTAATCCACAGCCGACTGTCCTTCAAGATACTTTATGAGGGCATCGGCGGTTGTGATGTAGTGGTTTGTGAACTCACGGCTTGAAACAGTCTTGTTGGTAGAATAAACATAGCTGTTTAGAGCCACCTTGTACTTCTTTGCCATGTTGAACTTCTTGCCGTCCTCAGTGAGCATCTTCTTCACCTTGTAGTCGGCATTCTTGAAATCGGCAGTGGTAGTATATTGGAAACCAGACACATAGCAAGGACCGTATTCGTCAGTAGTAGGGAGCTCCTCGAGAAGAGCCTTGAGCTCATTGCCTGTAAGTTCAACGGTGTAAAGCTCGTTGCCGAATGGGTCGAGACGATAGACATCATTTACGATAATCTTGCCAGCTTCCTTCTCTTCATAGCGAACGCCACCTGCATTCACGATGGAAATGTCTGCTCCGGCAATAGCACGCTGTGCGTCAGCCATCATGCAACCGAGCTCTTGCTTCTCTGCGAAAGGCTTTGTTGCCTGGCAAATCACGCGATTGAGGAGAGGATTGTCAGAGAACTTGTCAAGCATAGCCTGAAGTTTTTTGTCAAAGTTCTTTGTGGCACGGATGTCTATGAGCTTGCTCTTCTTCTCCACAACCTTGCCGCCACGCACCTTTATGTCAATCTCGTTGAAGTACTTTACATCACGCTTTGCCTGGCAAATCATTACGCCATTGCGGATAATGCCCGGCACGATGTCGTGAGAGTGACCGCAAATCATAAGGTCTATCTCAGGGTGGTTGTCTGCGATGAGGGTATCGTTCTCAAGTCCCATGTGGTTGAGCGAGATGTAAACGTCACACTGGTCGCGAAGCCACTTGTACTTGTCGAGTGCCTTCAGCGGATCAGAGAAGCGAATGCCCTCAACCTTGCTTGGGTGACAG
This sequence comes from Bacteroidaceae bacterium, assembly GCA_024401305.1. Taxonomy (GTDB): domain Bacteria; phylum Bacteroidota; class Bacteroidia; order Bacteroidales; family Bacteroidaceae; genus Prevotella. Next base: position 28,795 of record JAKSLI010000013.1, read on the forward strand.
TCAGGAATACCCATATTGTTTATCTGCACAATACCGATTACACCGATGCGAACGCCCTGATGCTCAAAGAGTTTGAACGGCTGAACGTGCATCTTTACAGAGTCGGCAGGGTGCATGTTTGCCACAACGTAAGTGCATTGGCTCTTGTTTATTGTGTTTACAAACGACTCAACGCTATGGTCGCACTCGTGGTTACCCATAGAAGAAACATTGAAGCCTACTGCATTCATCATCTCAATGATAGGGAGATTAGGCTCTGCGTGGGCATCGTTCACAGGGTTTCCAGTACGATTGTCGCCGGCAGACATCACGAGAACTTCCTTGTCAGGATTAGCCTTACGGATACTATCTACGAGATAAGCGAACTTCGGGAAGTTCTGGACAGCGGCATGAAGGTCATTGATACCAATGATCTTGAGGTCTGCGTCCTGGGCAAACGCTGATGCGCTGAATGTTAAGGCAATGAGAAATCCTAATAAATGTTTCATAGTTTATGTTGTTTTTCTGATTTGATCTCTTTTTTGTCACTCTACCAACTTGTGCTTGCGCCACCACCGCCGGAGCTTCCGCCGCCGAAAGAACCGCTGCCTGAGCTGCCGCTGTCATATCTGTCATTGTCATCGGAGCTACTTCTGAACCAGCCGCTTCCTTCGCTGCTATGTTCCTTCTTTGGAATAGAGGTTCGTGTCCTTTCCTCATGTCCGCAATGTTCGCATCTGAAAACGGTTTCTTTCTCGCCACATTCATAGTAAGTAGGCTCAAGGACAACCTTAGTTTCCGCTTTATGAAACTGATGGGCACCGCATTTCTTGCACTTCTTGTAATAATCGAAAAGGGCTCCCCTGTATTGCTCCACGTTGACGTCATCACATTCTTCGCAGTACCATACGTCGTATTCTATAGCACCATTCTTTTCTTCAAGTTGCTCATTCTTCTTTAGGTACTTGTCTTCTTCCTTCTCGCTGAGCAGTCTTAGGGGTTTTCCGCATATAGGACAATGGCGGGTTTGTCTGCGTTTCTTCCTTATTATCAGTCTTATAGGAATATAGACAATGAATACCAAAGGGAACAGCAGATACACAAACCAAGCAGAATCGCTTGCCTCTACCAAGGCTTTTGTCTCTGCGTGGAGTTTGTCGTTTTCAGTCTTTGCCGTTTGAATGGCAGGATTCTTTTTAGCTTTCCTGTAGTCTGCCACATGCACTTTCATCAAGTAGAGAGAGAAGCAGATATGCAGAAAGAGAAGTATCTTGCCTATTATCAGAAGAAAATGCGTGCCTTCTTCAATATCCAACTGATCTTGTTCTGCTTTTCGTTTTGCTTCCGCCTTCTCTTCTGCCACCATTTGGGCAACCTTGGACACCCCAACATTCTTCGAACCAAGGATGGCTGCCATCGCCTTTACGCCTTCAAATATGCCTTCCGGATACTTGTCCTCGATGAACAACGGCTTTATTGCATTGCGCTCTATACGGCTGCAAATGGCATCTGTGAGTACTTCTTCCATGCCGTAGCCTGTTTCTATGCGGAGGAAGTGTGGAGTCATTGTCATGAACATCAGCACACCATTGTCTTTGTCCTTGTCGCCTATGCCCCAGTAGTTGAACAGGTCGTTGGTAAATTCGTTGCCATCGGCGTTTTCAACCTGGTTAACCGCTACCACAAAGATGTCGGCAGAGTCTCTCACGCTTGAGAGTATGCGGTTTATGCTGTCGCAATATGCTGCGCCGATGATGCTGTCTGGGTCACTGACATGTATTAAGTTGCCTCGAAGTCGGGTGTTCGGAATGGACTTTATTGTCCAAGGCTTGCTCTTCTCATGCTTCTCCGCAGCCAAAGTCTTGGTGGAGTCTGCCACGAAAGCTGTTTTTTCTGGCTGTTCTTTTGCATCTCCATCATCCAATAGGACGAAAGTTAAGAGAATTGCAAACAATACGAAGATGCCGATGGCGACTATGCAACAGAATTTAAGTATGAACTTCATATAATTAGAGCTTCTTACCAACTTGAACTTGCGCCACCGCCGCCGGAGCGACCGCCGCCAAACGATCCGCTTGAACTGCTTGAACTACTACTGTAGCTTGAGCTTCTATAGCTGCTGCTTGAACTACTACTGTAGCTTGAACTGCCGTAGCTTGAGCTGCTAGTGTATTTCTTCAGCTTTGGAATACTATATCTCTTGTTGAATTTCTTTCCGCAGTTGAGACACACGAAGGTGGTCTTTTCCTCGCCTTCCTTGTAGATTGTCGGTTTAAGAACCTCCACGGTGCTGGCTATCTTGGCAAGTTTTGCGTGGCAATGCGGGCAGGCAGTATAGTAATTTGCAGAGTCTGATTCGTAGTCTTCTATGAGTGTGGCTTCGCAATCGTCGCAAACCCATACGTCGTAATTCTTGGACTTGTATCTTTCCTCATTCTGTTGGGCTTCAGATAGATAAGCATCCTCCTCTGCCTCGCTGAGCAGTCGCATAGGTTTTCCACAATGCGGACAGATTCTAGGTCTCTTAATCAGTTTGTTTGATTGGAACTTCACTATGAGGTAAGATATCAAGGCGAGAGGAACAAGCAGATATACCCACCATTCATTTTCAGGATATTTCTTGTAAACTCGGCTTTCCTTATAGAGTCTTTCGTTTATCTCGCTTGTTGACATGTCTGGATTTATTCCGGAAATTCTTGAAGCATTCTTCCAACTTTGCAACTCATCTTTAATCACAAAGAAGCTGATGATAAGTCCGATTATACCAAGTCCCCAAAGCATCATTCTTTTTCCCTTCTCTTCTTCCTCCTTTTCTTGCTGCTCTCGCAGTTCGCGCTGGTGCGCTTCTTCTTTTTCTATTGCGTCCATGTTCGCGAACAATGCTGCCTTCATGCCAGTAGAGTCGGGAGAAATAATTGCAGCCAAAGCCTTTGCACATTCGAGAGTACCTTCAGGGTATCTGTCTTGTCTGAAGAGAGGCGTCACCTTGTGGCGAAGAATGCGCTTGCATGTCACGTCGGGCAATGTACCTTCCATGCCATAGCCTGTCTCTATGCGGATGAAGTGTGGTTTCATTGTCATGAACACAAGCACGCCGTTGTCCTTATCCTTGTCGCCAATGCCCCAATAGTTGAAGAGCAAGTGAGTGAACTCATCGCCGTCAGGATTGTCAACCCTGTCAACGGCAACGACGAAGATGTCGGCACTGTCGCGTACACCAGACAGGACAAGGTTGATGCTGTCAGTGTATTCCTTGCCGATAATGTTGTCCGGGTCGCTCACATGGATGCCGTTTCCGCGAAGACGAGTGTTCGGAATGGACTTCATCGTGTATGGTTCGCCCGGAGCATGAGGCACAACAACCACCTTCTTTGCGGAGTCGGTAGTCGTTGAAGCAGCGATGCCAGCAGCCATCGTCTTTGTCGAAGCAGATGTATCTGCGGCAAGCCCGTTCGCATTCTCTACCGAATCCACAGCGGCGGTGGTGTTCTGCTCTGGTTCATCATCACTGATTATATTCACATCGAATATAACCTCTATGAACGCGATGATGACCGCAGCAGCAAAGATTGCCACTATCGGTCCGCAGCCACAGCCGAGACCCCATTTGAGTACTTTGTTCATTATACTGCAGGTAGTTTCTTACAAATCGATTTCAGGCATATTTGCGCTGCTTTCCGCTTCCTCAAAGTATGGACGCTTGTCGAATCCGAAGAGTGAGGCGATGATGTTTGCAGGAATTCTGCGGATAGCAGTGTTGTAATCCTGTGTGGCATCGATGAAGTTCTTGCGTGCCACTGATATGCGGTTCTCTGTACCTTCAAGCTGCGCCTGGAGGTCGAGGTAGTTTTTGTTCGATTTCAAATCTGGGTAAGACTCAGAGATGGCCATGAGCTTGCCCAAAGCCTGAGAGAGTTCACCCTGTGCCTGCTGGAACTTCTTCAAGTCTTCGGCAGTCATGTTTGTAGGGTCAAGAGTGATGGCAGTGGCAGCGCTGCGAGCTTCTATAACGGCTGTAAGCGTAGCTCTTTCCTGTTCTGCATAGCTCTTTGCCACCTTGACGAGTGCAGGCACGAGGTCTGCGCGTCGCTTGTACTGGTTTTGTACCTGCGACCATGTTCCATCTACTTTCTCTTCCTTCGTTACGAGTCCATTGTATGTGCTGAAAAACACAATTCCTACTACGGCTACTACTACCGCGAGAATAATAGTTTTGATGTTGTTCTTAATCATCCTATTATATATGTATGGGCGGACCTGTACATGGTCCGCCCTTTGTTTATGGATTTTTTGTTGAGTTGATGTTTACTTTGCTGGAGCTGGTTCTACAGCTGGCTTCTCTGCCTTAGCCTTCTTACCACGCATTACACCGTAAGCGACGAGACCGACAACGATTGCGAGGATGATGCAGCCGATAACTGGACGATACCAAATCCAAGCAAGAGCGATGATGATGAGCGACCAAGCGATACCGAGGATACCTGCAACGAGACCAACGCCCATTTCAACGATGTCAGCAAGGAATGGAAGAACCTTGAAGAGCATGTAGAGGATGCCGAAGATAGACTTGAACGCACCGATGATGAGGAGAACGCCGATGATACGAAGAACCCAAGTGAGGAGTGAGTTGTTGTCATGTTCTGTCTGGAACATCTCTTCCATAGAGTGAGAACCTACTGAGAGTACAGAGAGAGTCTTGCCGTTCTTTGCAACGAACTTAGCGAAAGTCTCGTTCTGAGTCTTTGCGATTACAGAAGCAGCCTTAGGAGCAGTTACATACTTGAAAGTGATGCGCATATCGCCTACTTCAGGAGAACCAGAGTTGCGACCGATATAGAGCACGTTGCCCTGCTGGTGAATCATGTTAGTCTCTGCAAGATTTGTAGGAGCAGCGGCTGTAGTGTCGTTAACTTCCTGAACAGCAGCACCGTTTGAAAGCACTGAGCTACCGCCAGCACGCTTGCTGAGCTCGATAACCTGGTCTGCAGGGAGGTTGATGTCAAGGTCTTTGTAACCACTGATCTGGCTGATGAGGAAACCTGGGAGGTCATAGCCACCGAACTTAACGTTCTCTGCTATTTCGCTTTCGTCATCGATACCAGTGATCTTCACTGTGTTAGTATGACCAGCCTCCTTGAAGCTTGCTGAGCTTTCTGGAGAGCTAACCCACTTCTGCTCGTAAGTGTAAGTAGTGATGATCTCTTCGCCACCGCCTACCTTATCTCTGTGCTCCTCGTGCTTGTTCTCTACCCACTGGTAGTATTCTACGTCACGGCTGAGCTTTACGCAGACAGCACCTACCTTGAACATAGGGTCAGAGAGAGAGTCCTTTGTAGATGTAGGAGCGATAGCATGGATGAGCTGTCCTTCGTATTCTGGATCAACTTTTGTTACATCTTCTACATGCACGCAAGCGCCCTGTGCTTCTTCGAGCATCTTTTCTGTCTTTACGAAGCTACCTTCGTTCCACCAAAGGAGGATAGTACCGATAAGGAGCATGACGAAACCTGTGCCGATGCCCTTGAATGAATTGCCAAGGCGTGAGCCGTAGCTAACAGTTCTTGTTTCTGTGTAAGCCATAATTTTTTGATTATTAGTTTAATATTCTTTTTTGTTATTCTTTTCGTTATTTTTTCTTCCACCAGAGCTTTAGTCTGTCAAGCAGGGTTGTAGGTTGCTTCTTCTGCCTGATTTCCCTGCTTTCCGCAATTTGAACCATCTGTCGAATCTGCTCGTCGATGATTCTTTCTACGTCCATATTTTTGGTACTGTCTGCCATGATAATCATAAAAGCTGTTTCTTTTTATGGTGTTTTTACTGTTGTTTTTCCGGCTTTTCGTGTTTTATCATGCCTTATTGTTTCCGCTGCAAATATACAATATTATTATATATCAACGAAACATTTCACGAAAAACTTTCAAAAACGGTCTGATTTTTCTTTGTTTTTTGCTTTTCTCATGGAAGATGTGGCCGTTAGCGCCACACCTTCCGAGCATCAAGCGTATGAATATATAGGTTGTTGTGACATTGGATTATGCCTCGTGGAATTGTTTCCGGTTGCAAAAGTAAGATGTTTGGATGAGTAACACTTGCAATATTCTGCCAAAATCTTGGATTTTTCCGACAAAATGCAGTTTGCAATTTGTAAAAAATAACTACAAATAGTATGTAAATGTCTGATAATCAATGTGCAAAAAGTGCAAAAAGAGTGTGCAAAAGAACCCTTGGAATAATAAGGAAAAACATGCTTTTTTGCATAAAATTTCATGTTTTTCTTCCGTTTCTTGCAGTAATTTATTAATTTTGCGGCAGTTTTTTCAACACAAATAAGCATTGTAATCACTTACACAAATATAAAAAAACCAATTTTTACCACTTATTTATGATTAAGAATCTGATATTCGACTTCGGCGGCGTACTTGTAAACCTTGACAAAGATATATGCGTGAATGAGTTTAGGAAGATAAATGCAGAGGAAGTTGCACACTATGTTGACTTCTGCATACAGGAAGACCTCTTCCATGAACTGGAGATTGGCAACATCACTGTGCCTCAATTCTGCGAGGAAGTCAGGAAAAAGGCGCCAAACTGCACTGGTACAGACCAACAGATCTGCGATGCTTGGGCATCACTACTTACTGATATGCCAGTTCATCGCCTTGAGGCGCTTCTCAAGCTTAAGGAGAACTACCGTCTTTTCCTTCTTTCAAACACCAACGAGATTCATTGGGAGATGGCAGAAGACCTATTCTTCTGTCAGGTGGAAGGTCTCACCCTGGACGACTACTTTGAGAAATCATACCTCTCTTGCCGCCTCGGAATGATAAAGCCATCGCCAGAAATCTTCGAGCATGTCCTGAAGGAAAACGGTCTGAATCCGGAAGAAACCGTCTTCATCGATGATTCTCCAAAGAACTGTGCGGCGGCAGAGAGCGTAGGAATCAAAGCATTCCATTCGCCAACAGGAGAAGATTGGATTAAGCATTTCGCAAATGAACTAGTTGAGGCGTGATAATTCAACTTCCGCAAATTTCACAAAGCATTTTTTACATTGAAAGCAAATATCTTTCTTATATTCTAACCAATATACTATTAACATATTAACACATGTTTGGATTAAGACTACCTGAATTACTGGTAATAGCTCTCGTTATACTTCTTCTTTTTGGAGGAAAGAAACTACCGGAACTGATGAAAGGCCTCGGTAAGGGAATAAAAGGCTTCAAAGACGGAATGAAAGATATAGAAAATCCGAAGGATACAGAGAAACCTTCAGATGAAGAAAATCCTAAATCGTCAAATTAATTGTAAATCTGTAAATCCGCAAATTAACAGATGCCTTTGACTTTCTGGGATCATCTTGAGGAACTGCGCTCCACGCTGATAAGGATTATAGTGGCTGTTGTTGTCACTTCCGCAATAGCTTTCTCGTTCAAGGACACACTCTTCGACATCGTTCTCGCTCCTCATCGCAGCGATTTCATCACTTATCAGTTGCTTAATGCAGAGGATTTCAAGATTAGTTTGATGAATGTGGGACTCACTGAGCAGTTTGTTGTCCATGTGAAGGCGGCATTCTGCTTTGGTGTTCTTGTGGCATCGCCATACATCCTCTTTCTGCTTTTCCGTTTCATCTCTCCTGCACTTTATGCAAATGAGAAGAAATACGGTAGGGGAGTTGTTTTCGGAGGCTATGTGATGTTTATTATCGGTGCGCTCGTGAACTACTTCCTCATCTTCCCGCTCACGGTAAGATTCCTCGGCACCTATCAGGTCAGCACGGATGTGACGAACATGCTCACGCTAGATTCCTACATTGACAACCTGATGATGCTCACGCTGATGATGGGAGTCGTGTTCGAACTGCCCGTAATCTGCTGGCTATTAGGCAAGATGGGACTGATAAACTCTAGGATGATGGCGAAATATCGCCGCCATGCCTTCGTGGCAATTCTCATCCTCGCCGCAATAATAACTCCAACAGGCGATCCTTTTACGCTTTTCGCTGTCAGCCTGCCTATCTGGTTGCTGTATGAACTGAGCATAAAGGTAATGCCGAAAGTTCGCTCTACGAGCGAGGGTAAAGGCTAAAAGCTAAAGGCTTTGCCCATTAACCGAGCCGCGAACAATCCGTATGGCTGCCTTTAGCTTTTAGCCTTCAGCCTCGCGGCAAGCCGCGAACAATCCGCATGGAGGCCTTTACCCTCAATTTGAGTTTACGAAAATTGAATAAAAAATATACTATGCTAAAAATCATTCGCCGTACGCTTGCCGCCATCGTTGGCTTGGCAATGCTACTGATGTTCCTTGATTTCACCGGCACATTCCACGCTTGGTTTGCATGGCTTGCCAAGGTGCAGCTTCTTCCTGCTATTCTTGCAGTGAATGTCGGTGTGCTCGCAGCGCTTGTAGTGCTGACTTTCGTTTTCGGTAGAATCTACTGTTCCGTGATTTGTCCGCTTGGTATCATGCAGGACTTCATTGCGCGTATCGGTCGCATTCGCCGCAAGAATCCGTATTCTTATTCAAAGCCAAAGAACTGGCTCCGCTATGCCATGCTTGTGCTTTTGGTTGTTGGTGTGGTTGCTTCCGTGGCAATCGTTGTAGAGGTTCTTGCACCTTACAGCACCTTCGGTCGCATCGTGACATCGCTCTTCCAGCCTCTTTACATCCTTGTAAACAATCTCTTTGCGTCTATCGCTGAGAGTGCCGACAGCTATGCGTTCTACAAGAAGGAACTATGGATTGAGTCGGGCATATTCATTGCTGTTACTGCTGTTCATTTCCTCGTTATCGCCGTACTTGCATGGCGTAATGGCAGAACATACTGTAACACAATCTGTCCTGTAGGAACATTGCTTGGCTTCATCTCACGCTTCTCTCTCTTGAAGATAAAGATAGATGAGACAAAGTGCAGAAAGTGCGGCAAATGTTCAAAGAATTGCAAGGCTGCTTGCATAGATTTCAAGTCAATGACTGTTGACCATAGCCGTTGCGTAGCTTGCGGAGATTGCTTGGAACATTGCTCATTCGGAGCGCTTTCATATGGAAAAAGTTTCAGTGGTTTCAAAAGTTTCAGCAGTTCCAATGAAACCTCTGAAACCCATGAAACTTCTGAAACCTCTGGAACTTCCGAAACCGTTGACACCAGCAAACGCGCTTTCCTCCTTTCTGCTGCTATGGCAACTACAGCCGCAGCTTTCGCGGAAGGCAAGATAAAGCTTGATGGCGGTCTTGCGAAGATAGAAGGCAAGGAATCGCCTAAGCGCACAACTCCTCTCACGCCTCCTGGTTCACTCTCTGCACAGAACCTTGCTAAGCATTGCACTGCTTGCCAGCTCTGTATCAGCGAATGTCCTAACAATGTGCTTCGCCCTTCTACCGGCCTCGGCAATTTCATGCAGCCAGTGATGTCTTACGACCGCGGTTACTGTCGCCTCGAATGTACTCGCTGCTCTGATGTCTGTCCAACATCGGCTATCCGTTCCATTGAGAAGGAAGATCGTACTGCCATTCAGGTAGGCCATGCAGTACTTTTGAAGAAGAACTGTCTCGCTGCCAATGGCAAAGCTTCTTGTGGCAACTGCGCTCGCCATTGTCCTGTGCAGGCAATAGAGATGGTGGCTGTAAACCCTGACGATCCAGAATCTCCAAAGATTCCTGCTATCGACGAGAATAAATGCATCGGTTGCGGTGCGTGCGAAAACCTTTGTCCTGTACGCCCATTCTCAGCAATTTACATTGAAGGACACGAAAAGCATAAGGAGGTATAGGTTCGCTCTTGAGCGAGGGTAAAGGCTAAAAGCTAAAGGCTAAAGGCTTTAGCTGCGCGTAGAATCAATCCGCATGGAGGCCTTTAGCCTTTACCATTTAGCCTTTACCCTCAATTTGAGTTTACGAAAATTGAATAAATTTATGGATAGAAGAGATTTTCTCAAGACTATAGGCGCTGCGGTTGGTACTGCAGCTGTAGGAAGTCAGTTGGCAAGTTGCGGCAAGAGCGGCGACTCTGACCTCGACAACTTCAACAACGATAATTACGAAAACCAGCAGGAACCTCCTACTGGCAAGATGACTTATCGCACAACTCCATCCACTGGCGATAAGGTTTCCATTCTCGGTTATGGCATGATGCGTCTGCCAATGATGGAGAAGGACGAAAAGAATCCTGATGCGCCAGATGAAATCGACCAAGAGCAGGTAAACAAGCTCGTGGATTATGCTATGGAACATGGCATCAACTATTACGACACATCGCCTGTTTATTGCCAGGGTAAGTCGGAGCGTGCCACTGGTATCGCTCTCAAGCGTCATCCACGCGAGAGTTTCTATGTTGCTACAAAGCTGTCAAACTTCTCTGAGGCTGCGTGGAGCAAGGACGGTGCCATTGCCATGTATCGCAATTCCATGAAGGAACTTCAGGTGGATTACATTGACTACTACCTCCTCCATGCTGTTGGTGGCGGCGGTATGGATAATCTCCACAGCCGTTATCTCGACAGTGGAATAATGGATTTCCTCTTGGAAGAGCGCAAGGCTGGCAGAATCCGCAACCTCGGTTTCTCTTTCCATGGTGAGGCGGAAGTGTTCGATTGGCTTCTTGCTCACAACGACCAGTACCACTGGGATTTCGTGCAAATCCAGATGAACTATGTTGACTGGTTGCCAAACTATACGGAAGAACAGAAGAATGTCAGCGCTGCTTATCTCTACGGAGAACTCGACAAGCTTGGCATTCCTGCCGTTATCATGGAACCACTCCTTGGCGGTCGCTTGGCGAAGTTGCCTAAGTTCGTAATCAAGAAACTCAAGGAACGTGCGCCAGAGAAGAGTCTCGCTTCATGGGCTTTCCGTTATTGCGGTACACCAAAGAACATCCTTACCGTGCTTAGTGGTATGACATATATGGAGCATCTCAAGGATAATCTGTTGGCTTACTGTCCGTTGAAGCCTCTCACAGACGAAGAAATGAACTTCCTCTACGATGTGGCAGACGATATCCGAAGTGTCGAGACTGTTCCTTGTACAGCTTGTGCTTACTGTATGCCATGTCCTTACGGCATCGATATTCCGACAATCTTCACGCATTACAACAAGTGCCTGAACGAAGGAATCCTGCCTTCTAATCCGAACGATTCGGAATACACTCGTCTTCGTCGCAACTACCTCATCGGACTTTCACGAAAGGTTGCGCCGGAGCGTATGCCAGACCATTGCATCGGCTGTGGCGAATGTCTCTCTCATTGTCCGCAGGAAATCAAGATTCCACACGAACTGCAGAAGATTGACCAGTTCATCAATGACCTGAAAGCAAATATATAATTCAACTTTCACAAGTTGAGGCTAATGGGTAATGGCCATTACCCTTCGCACCACATGAAAAAACTCTTATTAACCACTTCTCTTCTCCTCACAGCCCTTTGGGCCTCTGCCCAATCCTTCCATCTCACTAACCGCGGCTATTTCCAGTCGGGTGGCGTGGATGTCATGGCTTTCGACGACATCTATCCTGAAGGCCATCAGGGCGGCGTTTCCGTCATCATGCATGGCAATCGCGTAGCTACCAATGGCGACCTCCGTCTTGAGGAAACTCCGGGACAGTGGCAGGCTGTGCCTAAGCAGCTCAAGCGCACTGCCAAGGACAACACCATATCCACAACTCTCTGCTATCCGGATTCATCACGCCACATGACAGGCTTCAATCCGATGGTTTATCCTGACCTTCATTTCTCTTACAATGTTAGCGTGAAGGCTATCGGCAATGCCGTGGAAGTCACTGTTGACCTCGACAAACCGCTTCCAAAGGAATATGTCGGCAAGGTTGGCTTCAACATGGAGTTCTTCCCGGGCAGCCTTTTCGGCAAGCCTTGGATCATGGACAATCAGCAGGGCATCTTCCCTCAGCAGCCTAACTCTCCTGTCGTTACAAAGCAGGAATCCATCATTGACAATGATTGGAAATATCGTAACAAAGGCAAGATGGAGGCTTCTATCCCTCGTCTCAAGGGCGAAGGCTACAGCCCTATCAATGCCGACCTCATCACGGCAGAACCTTATGCTGTGGGCAGAATCTTCACTTCCCGTCCTGACGACGATCTGAACCGCCTCACCATCGAGAGCAAGACTGCCGACATGGCACTCATCGACGGTCGCATGAACCACAACAACGGCTGGTTCGTTCTCCGTTCTCTCGTGCCAGAAGGTGCTACCAAGGGCGCTATTCGTTGGATTATCCGTCCTAATGTTGTCAAGGATTGGCACTACGCTCCTGTAGTCCAGACTTCTCAGGTAGGCTATCATACAAACCAAGACAAGGTGGCGGTCATTGAAACCCTGACCCCCTCTAACTCCCCCACAGGGGGAGGACAGAGCCATCCGGGCAATAAACTTTCGGACGGGTTATACCCCCCTCCTGTGGAGGGGTCGGGGGAGGTCCTTGCCCGTCTTCTCCGCTTCACAGCCGATGGCGAGCAGTTGGTTCGTGAGATTGCACCAAAGCAGTGGGGTGATTTCCTTCGTTACAAGTATTACCACATCGATTTCTCTGACATCAAGGAGAGTGGACTCTATCAGGTGGAATACGCAGGCTCTCGCTCTTCCGTGTTCAAGATTTCCGACGACGCTTACGACCGTGGCGTTTGGCAACCAGTCCTTGAATACTTCCTCCCTGTTCAGATGTGCCACATGCGCGTTGCAGAGAAGTATCGCGTATGGCATGACGCTTGCCACCTCGACGATGCTCTCATGGCAACTCCGGGAAACCATATCGACGGCTATGCACAGGACGCAAAGAACCTTCCGTTTGCTCCTGACACTCAGGTGCCTAACCAGAACTTCGGCGGTTGGCATGACGCTGGCGACTTCGACCTTCGCGTAGAGTCACAGGCTGGCGAAATGTATAACCTCACGCTCATCAAGGAAGCTTTCAATCCGCAGCTTGACGTCACTTCCATCGACCACCACAAGCATGTCACGGAGATCCATCAGCCAGACGGCAAGGACGATCTCTTGCAGCAGATTGAGAACGGTGCTCTTACAGTTGTCAACGGCTATCTCGCACTCGGCAGACTCTATCGCGGCATCATCTGCGAAGACCTCCGTCAGTATGTTCTCCTTGGCGATGCTTCGTCAATGACAAACAACAAGAAGGGCGACCACGACGACCGCCGCGTCTATACGGAAGACAATCCTGGTCGTGAGCTCTCTACAGCAGCCAATCTCGCCGCTGCCTATCGCGTTCTTCAGGGCTACAACGACACTCTCGCTGTCCACTGCCTCAATATCGCGAAGGAAATCTTTGAGCAGCATTATGCAATGATCCCCTCTAGCTCCCCCACAAGGGGAGGACAGAACCATGCGGACGGTGTCAACGCCTCCCCTGTGTGGAGGTCGGGAGGGGTCTTACTTCATCCTGCCGCAGAGCTCTATCTCTCTACTAAGGACAAGAAATATCTCGACCTCATCCTTGACAATCAGGACGCAGTCATCCGTGGCATCGACCGCACTGGCTGGTACATGACTCGTATCGAGCAGCTCTGCGCTGTTAGCAAGGACAAGAAGATGAAGCGTTTCAGCAAGGCGTTCCGCGAGGCTCTTCCTGCCTATAAGGAGCGACTACAGCAGCAGATGGCAGAGACACCTTACGGCGTGCCTTACCGTCCACACATCTGGGGTGCAGGTTGGGACATCCAGAGCTTCGGTGCAAAGTATTACTACTTCGCCAAGGCTTATCCTGAACTCTTCGACAGCAAGCCTGTCTGCAACGCACTCAACTTCATCCTCGGTTGCCATCCAGGCTCGAACACAGCGTCGTTTGCCGGCGGAGTAGGAGCGAAGTCTGCTACCGTAGGCTACGGACTCAACCGTGCCGACTGGAGCTATATCCCAGGCGGTGTGATCTCGGGTACAGCCCTCATCCGTCCAGACTATCCTGAACTCCTCACCTTCCCATTCCTCTGGCAGCAGACGGAATATGTCCTTGGTGGCGGTTCGTCAAACTATCTGTTCCTCGTCCTTGCAGCAAAGCAGCTGTTGACTGAATAAAAATCCAAATTTACATTGCCATGATAATATCTGATATACGCGACAGACTGAAAGACATAGACATACATTTCTATGTGATATTCCTCTGGGTAGTTGTGCTTGTGGGCGTGTTGCTGGCTTTTGGAAACACGCTCCTTGCCATTGATTATTCAAAGGGGGATGATGCTATTCCGTACATTCTTCTCGGGGTAATCTGTGCCGTTTATGTTATTGTCTGGTATATGAAAGGGCGTGATCCAAAGAAGCCGACCGTCATTCCGCAATACGACAACCCGCTGAAATCCATCAATCCTTCGCTTGCGGGACATCTTGCAGGTTGCTATTCTCGCAGAACACCTTCCGTAATGCTCTCTCTTATCATGAAAGGAGCCGTCAGACTCAATGTGATAAATGAATATGAAAGGGAATACATACGCACCAATCAGGCTCTTGGCAAGCTCGATGAGTTGGAACGCTTCATGCTCAATAAGTATTTCAAGGATTTTGATACTCTCAGAAACAATGACATCCGCCAGAGAAATGCGATGCACGAAGCATATAGGGCTACTGAGAACGAGATAGTAGGCAAGGCAAAAACGGCCTTTCCTTTCATCGTGAATGAAAACACGGCGGCAATATTTGTGTTCGTAAATATGGCGGCAGCGGCGGGATGCGCGAGTCTGGACATCTGCATGGAAACATTCTTTGCAGTTTCTTCCATGGGACTTCTCGCCCTGTTCGTATTCCTGTATTTTCTTGGGAAGGAAAGTCAACTGAGTGTTGAAAGCAAGGCTCTGGTAGAAGGCTACAGGATGTATCTCGACACAGCGCTACATGATGTGACGGAAATGGAGCGCCTGCTTCCTTATGCGGTAGCTTTCCACCTTGAAAACGAATGGCTGCACAAATTCGGGTTGTATGCCAAAGAAGCGAAATACAACCCGGAATGGTGCAAATTGCCTAAGGGTTACGAACTGAACTTTGATACCTTCAAGCGTATCATAAACCATGTCATCGTGAATTTCAGCAGTTAACGGTTCAAGCTTCGCATAGCTCCGCTTGAGGCTAATGGATAAAGACTGTTGAGTAAAGACTAATGACTAATGACAGCCTCTCGGATTTGAGATATAGGACGGGAAGTCATTACTCAACAGTCATTAGTCATTACTCAACAGCCTTTACCCTTTAGCCTTTAGCTTTTACCCTTCGCGAGCGAAGCTTGCGAAACTATACTTTAGAGGGCCTTTGAAACTTCGAAGATGCTCTTGATGTCTTCGCGACCATTCTTCTCAACCCAAACACGACCGATGCTGAGGTCGATCTTCTTTACTGTATAGCCATCGCTGTATGAATCTACTACAGCTACAGATACCATGTCACCTACCTTATATTCAGGAACGAGAGGAATAACCTTTACCTTGTCCTTTGTTGTAGAGTAGATGTGGTCAGCGAAACCAAGTACAAGAACCTTGTCGCCATCTACGTTGATACAAGTAGCTTCCTTCCACTTGCCATCCTCAAAGTAAGCAACAGGAGCACCTGGCTCAAGTTCGCCGTTAGTGAGAACCTTGAATGAGTTTGGCTTGAGCTGGTCAACGAACTTCTCTGCGAAGCCTGTGCCGTCACCCTTGTAGTTGAGGTCGAGATATACAGTCTTTGGAGCGTCAGAGCTAGAAGCATCTGTTACGAGAGCACGCTGCATACCAGAACCAGACTGCCACCAAGTGAGCACAACATCACCCTTCTCAGCTGTCTCACCCTTTGGAAGAGGAATACAGAGAGATGTAGGAGTCTTGCCGTTTACCTTACCGTCAGTAACTTCACTGTAAGTGTCGTTATAGAATATCATAACCTCTCTTGTGAGGTCCTTCTTCTCCTCTACCTTCTTTGGATAGAAAGTGTAAGGAGCAAGATAGTACTGGCCTGCTTCCCACTCGAGGTCGATAGACTTTGGGAAGTCCCAAGGGTAATCGTTGTAGTTGTCGCCAGCCTCTGCTACTTCTGTAGCCTCAGCATTTGTTGAATCACCGCCTTCAGCGTTGCCTTCAGTCTTGCTACCGCAGCTTGCAAGAGCGAATGCAGCAGCTGCGAAGAGAATCAATGATTTTTTCATAGTTGATTTTTTTGTTAGTAATTGTTAATATTATGCTTGAATGATATTGTTGATTTGTCTAATAAGAGGTATTTTCCCCGGAACGGTTTTTCAAGCGCAAATATAAACATTTTTATTTGTTTTTTATTTTTTTTTTAAGGAAAAATCCGAAAAATACTTTCGTTTTGATATTATTACGGCGCAAAAAGTGTCGGTGGAAACAACAATATCGTTATATAGTTCTTACATTTTTACTTCCTTCCTTACTTCCTTCCCTCCCTTTTTTTGCTCTCCGTGAGTAAGGAAGGAAGTAAGGAAGGAATTAATTCTGAGAGCATACACATCTATATATATATTTATTTTAATTAATGAATAGATTATTACTATGAATGGCATGTGTTCATAATTTTACTTCCTTCCTTACTTCCTTCCTCGTTTCAAACTGTAAGTTCGTGATTCCGCAAGATTTCTGTTCAGAAAAATGATCAGGAGAGAGCAAATCGGCTTTCATCGCCCCAAAAATCGCGTTTTTGCAGCTTGGTTTTCATAATCCATAGGAACTCTACGCAAGTTACCGTGAGTTTTTACCCATAACTCATAGAGATATTATGCAAAAGTGACACAAAAATCACGCCTTTTCGGCATGTTTTCAGAGCTTTTTCTAGGCTTGGAAATATTATGTTGCTGATAATCAGGTGGTTGGTTCCTTCGCTACAGCATCGTCGTTTTCGTCCAAATATTCGTTGGATGATTTTCTTTTGTTCTAGCGGACGAATCAAAAAGCGGATTGTAAGCAAAAACGCTCGTTTTGCTTACAGATTGAAAGAAAGACCACTCGCGAAGGTTTGTTTTTGTGGTTCTTCTTCAATTTTGTTGAAAACGGATTTAAGCTATGATTTATGTTTGATGTCCGGGTAAGATTCAAGCGAGGAACGAGCGCCTCTTTTATAATTCTTCCTAAACTTTTTATGCGAGATTTATAACCGATATATTCGTTAAGATTTAAATCCTTGCAAGAAATCTATGATAAATCCAGCGTAAAGTATTTTTAGGACGATTTATTTCAGGCGTCGCAAGCTCCTTGAATCTGTGATAAATCTAACATAAATCTGAGGGTAAAACCTTTATGATGCTACCTTCAACTAAATTAAAAAAGAACGGTTTTTGTTCACCTCACCGCTTGATATATATTATGCAATTGCGGAGAAAAAGAGGGTTGCGTGTTGTTGTATGTCAATTTTAGGTTTATTTTAGTAACTTTGCAACTTGATAGATTAACCTTTATCACTAAAAAATTGCGAAAGCTAATGAATAGTTTCTGCTCATATTGCGTTATGATTGACCTTCCTCAAGCAATAGGGGGGGGTAAATCTTCGTGTGAAGATCTGAGCGACTGCGCATTAACTTCTGCATCCACATATACTAGTTCTTTCCTTGCGTCCACACGCATGGAAGAGCCACTGTAAGGCACCAAGACCTGATACTCTCAGGACTTGGTGCCTTATCGCGTTTATATCCTATCGATTAAATTATTAACTAAAACATATACACAATGAAACAAAAATTACTTAACCTAAAATCATGGCTGCTCATGATGTGCCTGCTCGTCGGAGTAGGACAGAGTTGGGCTGAAGACTATACCATAGTCTTTAAAACAAACACTAGCGATGGTTCCTCAACCATTGCTGCAAATGCTAATCTTGATAATGTAATTTCAAGTGGCAAGGAGTATGTCAGTGCATTTACTTCTACTTGTTCTAAAGCTTATTATGCTTCAATAAGTGGCGTAAAACTCGGTTCTAGTTCTTCGACTGGTACTATGGAGTTCAAATTGGCAGATAATTTGTCTTCTGTAAATATTAAGTCAATTAAAATCGTATCTGCAAAATACGGTTCTGATACAGGTACGTTGACTCTGTACAACGGAACAACCCAATTGAAATCAGGAATTACTCCAGGAGAGGATTACACATACACCTACACCAATCCTCAAAAGATTACAAGTATAAAAATATCAACGAGTTCTAAACGCGCTTATATTAGTAGCATAACTCTTAGTACAGAAGGAACTACAACTCCTACCGAGCAATACTCTTACACCCTCGAAACAGTCGGTTCTGGTACAACAACCTTCAAGGATGGAAATGGAAATACTATTGAACCTAACCAGAAAGTAAATAGTGGAACAAAAATAACCCCTACATACGCCCCATCAGAAGGTTTTGAATTTACATCTTGGGAATATTATACATCAGCTGGAACTTTGAGCAGAGTTAATGGCTCGGAATTCACCATCACTAAGGATGTGAAATTCCGTGTAACTTATACCGCTGTTGCTCCAAAAGCTAAGTATCCTGTAACTATTGTGACTCCAGAGAATGGTACACTTACCATCATGGATGGCGAGACTGTTATCAATAGTGGCGATGAAGTAGAAGAAGGCAAGACTCTTACTGTAGAGGTTGAACCAGCCGATGGCTATCGCTTCAAGAATTGGGGATATAAGGATGGTGATGCAGCATGGGTAGGCAACATGACATCTACATTTACTCATGTTATGCCTTCTGCTCCTTGTTCATTCAAGGCTACATTCGAGGAAATTCCTACTTACACAGTAGCTTTCAGCGTGAATGGTTCTATTGTTCAATCAGAAGACTTGAAGGAAGGCGCTGCTGTTACAGCTCCTGCAACTCCTGATGATATCAATGAAAAGACATTCACTGGTTGGGTTGAAACTCCAAATGTTGGTGCAGACGAGAAACCAGAATATGTTACTCCTTCTGCAACAGCAGTAAAGACAGTAACCTATTATGCTGTGTTTGCAACAGTAACAGATACTGGAGAGACTGGTGATAAGACAATTACTCTTGATTTTGTAGGTGACGATTGGGGAATACCTGTTGGCTCATCAAATAAAACTGTTGATGAGACTGAATATTCTTTTGGAGGCTACACAATCAAACTGGCAGGTAATACGGGAAATGGTTTCTATATGGGAACAAACAATGAAAAGCCTGTTGTTTTGATGTTAGGTAAAGAAGGTGCTTACCTAAAATTACCTGTACTGTCAACTCCAATTAAGAAGGTTACTTGTCTTAAGACCCCTAATACAAGCACTTCAACCAGAGTGAAATGGAATGTTTTTGCTGGAGAGAATGCTGCTAGTGCAGAGCTTACAGGATGTGCTAATGGAGGTGAGTTTGTGATAAAAGAAGAGTATCAGAACTCTGAATTGATGATTAGAGTGACAAATGCTAACAATACACAGTTCACAGGCATTGAAATCCTCACTGAAGGTACTGCTATTGCTTACTCTGATTTCACAACCACTCCTCTCGGAACAGGAACTATCTCAATCTCTTCAGTGGGTTGGGGTACATATTTCACTAACGTAGAGTTCACAATGCCTAATGGACTTGAAGGTTATGTAGTAACTCCAAAGGATGAAACAAGCGTTACTCTTACAAAGGCATTTGAAGGTGGTCAGACAGTTCCTGCTTCTACAGCTCTTCTCGTAAAGGGGGAAGGTGATTATACTTACGTCATCACAAACACAGATGCTACATTTACTGGTGAGAACTGCCTCCATGGAAACCTTGTTGCAGGTTCTGTTGCTGAAGTCGAAGGTGCAAGCAAGTACTATAAGCTTCTGAACGGTTCTAAGGGTCTTGGTTGGTATCTCGGTGCTCAGGATGGTGGCGTGTTCTCTCTTGGCGCGAACAAAGCATATCTCGCTCTTACAGAGGCACAGGCAAATGGTGCTAAGGCTCTTTCTTTGAGCTTAGAAGAGACTACAGGTATTGAGAGTATCAATGCAGATGTAGAGAGCACTCGTGCATACAACCTCGCAGGTCAGCGTGTAAAGGCTAACCATAAGGGTATCGTTATAGTGAATGGTAAAAAGATGTTGAACAAATAATTAATAGGAGATTAAGATATGAAAAAATATATTAAGCCAAAAACAAAAGCGATTGTTCTTGATCCAGAAGATCTTCTCCAAACGCCAACAAGTCTCAATCCTTTCGAAGGAGGTGATGGTCTTTCCAAGCGCAACACCTTCGTAACAGACGACGAGTACCTCGGCAGCGACATCTCTTACAACAAGGGTGTTTTCAGAAGTGCCGAAGAGAATAGTGATGATGCGACTGTTGTCAATCATTATTAATCAAACCACAAAGATAAAAAATACGGTGCAGGGAGTTTCCTTGCACCGTATTTAAGATATAAATTTTTGTTTCTGGACGTTACCACATGCTGTGAAGCGGTGTCCAATAAAATATTTAATTAGTAATTACGAACTGCTGGCTTGCGAGAGTCGGCAGTTTTTTCGCTATATCAATTTAGGCAATGACATACAATTAGGCACATAAACCACTGATTATATTTTAACCGCAGATTAAACCTAATTCTCGCAGATTGGCTTTACCTTCTTCCTTCGCGACTCGGCATAGTTGAAGCAAGCTTCACTCTGCTCTCGCTGCTCAGTCAGTTAAACCAATTTTATTTTTATAATTAAACCTAAGTTTCAGAAACAAATAAGCACAAATTGGCACAAATTATTTCACTAATGACAATAAATATTAAATTATATTTGTGGAATAAATTTGTTATTATTTGCTCTAATTTGTTTCCTTAAATATCCATTTGGTTTAATCTGCGGTTTAATAAAGCTTGTGCCAAATAGTATATTGTTTTCTAAATTTAACCCAAATGGTTCATTAGACTATGGATGGAATTTACAGAAGACCACGATGTAACGATAGAAAATCCTCAATATGAGTCGATGATAAGGTTAACTTTTCTACAGAAAGGCTAAAAAAACAGATATTTTCTTGTTGATTTAATACAAATAATGTAAATTTGCACCATAAAAAGTGCATATATCTTCAATAAATGCACCATAAAAAGTGCTAATTGTGTGTTATTTGCACTTCTCGTGGTGCATCTTCAACAAAAAACTAATAAAATCTGTAAAAATGAACCTTACACTCATAAACTACATGCAGGAGCAACTGAATGGTAATTCTGCTAGTTTCAAGCGATACATATATGATGAACTTCCTTGGGAAGCAAGGATGGTGGGACTGATGGGACCTCGCGGAGTTGGCAAGTCAACAATGGTTCTGCAACACATTAAGGAACAGTCAGAAGCGAAGGATAAAAGCCTTTACATCTCAGCAGACCACAGCTACTTTACTACACATACTCTCACAGACACTGCCGATCAGTTTGTGCGTGAAGGAGGCGAGTGGCTTTACATTGACGAGGTTCACAAATACGAAAGATGGTCGGCAGAACTTAAACAAATATACGATGCCCACCCAAAACTTCACGTTTTCTTCACTGGTTCTTCAGTCCTTGACATTCTTAAGGGCGAAGCTGACCTCAGTCGCAGAGCCTTACTCTTCAACATGCAAGGACTGTCGTTTCGGGAATACCTTGAGATGCACCACGGAATAAAGACCCCGGTACGAACCCTCGACGACATAATAAGAGGAGATGTGCAGATAGAAGGATTAGAGCACCCAATTCCTTTGTTCAACAAATACCTGCAGGAAGGTTACTACCCTTTCAGCATAGAGGGATATTTCCATCAGAGACTCCAGCAAATAGTGCAACAGACCATGGAGGTTGATATTCCGCAATATGCCAACATGACGCCTGCTACTGGCAGGAAACTCCATCAGATGCTTACCATTATTGCCGGTAACGTACCGTATAAACCAGAGGCCACGAGTCTTGCCAACGAGATTAGGGTCAGTCGCAATGATATTCCCTCATATCTTTTGTATATGGAAAAGGCAGGGATGATAGGACAATTACGTGACAAAACAGGTGGCATGAGAGGCCTGGGAAAGACTGAAAAAGTATTCCTTGACAACACAAATATCATTTATGCTATAGGTGGCGACAATGCTAACATTGGCAATGTTCGTGAGACATTTTTCTACAATCAGACTCGACTCAACCTTCCGGTAACATCTTCCAAGATTTCCGACTTCGAAATAGGTAATTACACATTTGAGATAGGTGGCAAGAAGAAAGGAAGCAAGCAGGTAAAAGATGTGCAAAACTCGTTCATTGTCCGCGACGACACCGAATATGCAAATGAGAAGTATCTCCCTCTATGGGCCTTTGGACTATTATACTAATCAAAGTATCTTTCAGAGGCGGAAAATATCATACGAGAGTCGGCAGTTTTTCGCTATATCAATTTAACTTTTGGCATTTTTCCTTTTCTAATATAAAGTTATTAGGGTGTCCAGTTGTCAGTAAAGATTTTAAGTATGATTTTCAATAAGATTTTGAGCGCAGCGACCTCAATATCAATACGTTACATTATTTTCAGAAAGATTTTTTGTTATGATTTTAAAATCTTTACTTAAAATCTTACAGAAAATATCTCAACGATAGTATTTAGATGGTCGAAGCATAGCTTCTCAAAATCTTAACCAAAAATCCTACTGAAAATCCTAACTAAACCAGAACCACAAACTGGACACCATATAAAGTTATTCAACTTGAAAAATACAGAACAAAAATGATAGATTTTAATTATTACGCACCGACACAGGTTGTGTTCGGTAAGGATTCTGAGAGCAAGACTGGAAGTTTGGTGAAGCAATATGGTGGCACAAAGGTGCTGCTCCATTACGGCGGTCAGAGCGCTCAGCGTTCTGGTTTGCTTGATGTGGTGAAAGCTTCTCTTGAAGAGAATGGTGTTGAATATGTGGAGTTGGGTGGTGTGGTGCCAAACCCTCGCGTGTCGCTTGTTCGCAAGGGCATCGAGATATGCCGCGAGCAGGGTATTGACTTCCTCCTTGCTGTAGGTGGTGGTTCGGTGATCGACTCTGCAAAGGCTATCAGCGCCGGTATGTATTACGAGGGAGATGTGTGGGATTTGTTTATCCATAAAGCAATGGCTACACGCTATCTTCCTGTTGCTTGCGTGCTTACCATCCCTGCTGCCGGCAGTGAGATGAGCGACGGTTGCGTGATAACAAACGAGGATGGCGACCTTAAGAAGGACTACTGCGTGGACGAGTTCCGCTGCAAGTTTGCAATAATGAACCCTGTTCGCACATTCTCTCTCCCTGCATGGCAGACTGCTTGCGGTATCACTGACATGATGATGCACACCTTCGAGCGCTATTTCTCTACAGAAGACGAGATGACAATAACTGCTTCCGTGGCAGAAGCTCTTCTTCGCGATGTGATGGACAATGCTCATAAGGTGCTGAAGAATCCTGAGGATTATGTGGCTAGAGCGCAGATAATGTGGGCAGGAAGCCTTGCACACAACGGTCTTACCGGCTGCGGTACTATCGGCGATTGGGCAACACATAACCTTGAGCACGAACTTTCAGGTATGTTTGATGTTTCTCACGGTGCCGGTCTCGCTGCTTTATGGGGCAGCTGGGCACGCTACACATGCCACAAGAACATTTCCCGTTTCGCACAGTTTGCCGTAAACGTGATGGGCGTGACACAGAACTTCAAGTCTGCTGAAGAAACTGCTGAGGCTGGTATCGTAGCTTGCGAAGAGTTCTTCCGCTCTATCGGTATGCCAACAAATATCCATGACCTGATAGGCCGTGATATTACGGATGATGAAATTGAGGTTATGGCGGACAAGTGCTGTGAGTTTGGTGCTCGTACCATCGGCGGTCTTGTGGAACTTAACCGTGACGATATGGTTGCTATCTATAAGATGGCGAAGTAAGGTTCAAGTTTCGTAGGCGAAACTTGAGGCTAAAGGGTAAAGGTTGTTGAGTAATGACTAATGACTATTGAGTAATGACTTCCCGTCCTATATCTCAAATCCGAGAGGCTGTCATTAGTCATTAGTCTTTACTCATTACTCATTAGTCTCAACATTGCTTATGTTGAACGAAACTTAACGCCTCATTCAGCACTTCTGCCTTCAGGAGTTTCAATATTCCGACATAGATAACAGCTGCTACTACCATGCGAGAGAGAAGGAGTAGCCAGTTGTTGGTGATGAACGATGTGGCGAAATATGCTGCTGTCATCGTTGCCAAAGATATGAGGGCGAAAGGCATGATGTCTTTCATCAAAGCGAAGAGAGAGTAGCCAGTTATCGGTTTTGTGAAGAAATGCCAGACGAAGAAGTAGAGCACCGTATAGACTACGAAGGCGAGCACTACATAATACATTCCGAAGCGTGCAAAACCAATGGCAATGGCTATCTGAAATATAATCTGGACAACGCAAAGCCACATGTAAAGCATGGAGCGATGGTGGGAAATGACGATGTTCTTCATCAGCGCATAGTGCGGCATCAGACTTCCTCCAACGGCAAGAAGTCCGAGAAGGGATGCGCTGGCATGCCATTTCTCGCCAATAGTACAAAGGATGAACTCCTCAGAAACGAGCGCCAAGCCGAACATGGCAGGGAAGGAAACGAACGAGGCAAAACGCATCATCTTGCGCAGTACGCGGAGGGTTCGCTCCTTGTCGTCACGCACTTCTGCAAGAACCGGCTGCGCAACATTGTTTACGGCGCAACGGATAGTGTCGGAAGCTGTGATGTTCCATTTGTCTGCCTGGGTGTAATTGCCCACCTGATCCATTGGCAACATGCGTCCGAAGATGAAGGTGAGAATCTTCATCGAGAGCGAGTTCACGATGTTTGTCAGCATCATGTTGAATGCAAACTTATACATCTTCTTTATCGGCTCCATGGAGAAACTCAACGAAGGACGAATAGGCACAACGATGTATCTGCCTATGTTATAGACTGTAATATAAGTAATCTGTTGCCATGCAAGCGCCCAATAAGAGAAGTTGAGGAAGGCGAGCACGATGCCCACGGTGCCTGAGCAGAGCAGGGAAATGATGCCGATGACAGCCATCTCCTTCATCATCAGATGCTTTGTCATGTAGGCGTTGGCAACGATGCCGAAAGATGATATGAAGAATGCCAGGAACACGAAGCGACTCACCCACAGAAGCTTTGGCTCATGGAAGAAATCGGCAATGAGAGGCGCCGACAGAAACAGCACGAGGTACATGAAAGCACTCATCGTGATGTTGAACCAGAAGACGGAATTGTAGTCCTTATGCTGAGGCTCCTTCTGGTTTATCAGCGCTTGTGTAAAGCCTGCAGTCTGCAACTCTTGTGCAATCATCGTGAACACGGCAAGCACGCCAACGATACCGTAGTCGGCAGGTGTGAGCAGACGCGCCAAGACGATGCCGAACACGAGGTTCAGCACCTGCATTGCGCCTTGGTTGAAGAGTCCCCAAACAAGACCTTTGGCTGTTTTATTCTTTAGATTATCTGACAAATGCTTTAACTAATTTGAAACAATATACTTTTGACACAAGTTATTATAAACCGCAGATTCAACCAAATTTATATTTATAATTAGGGTGTATAGTTATCAGTAAAGATTTTTAGTGAGATTTTCAATAAGATTTTGAGCGCAGCGACCTCAATATCAATACATTGCATTATTTTCAAAAAGATTTTTTGTTATGATTTTAAAATCTTTACTTAAAATCTTACAGAAAATATCTCAACGATAGTATTTAGATGGTCGAAGCATAGCTTCTCAAAATCTTAACCAAAAATCCTACTGAAAATCCTAACTAAACCAGAACCACAAACTGGACACACTAATTTATACTTAAACCTAAGTATCAGAAACAAATAAGCACAAATTGGCACAAATTATTTCACTAATGACAATAAATATTAAATTATATTTGTGGAATAAATTTGTTATTATTTGCTCTAATTTGTTTCCTTAAATATCCATCTGGTTTAATCTGCGGTTTATAAGATTTGTGCCTAAAAGTATATTGTTTCCATAATTTATTGATTCATTATTGTAAAAATAATTTTGAACTGTTACTTATTTCTTGTTTGTGATTAGTTTGTAGAGGAATCTGACAATCTTTCCGAGGAGATTGTAGCGGAAACCGTGGTCGGTGAGTGCTTCCGGGTTAAGACGCTCTTCAACATCGCGGTCGGCTTCGATGTTTGTGAGCTTTATGTCCAAATGGCGTGCGATAGGTTCGCGGTCGAACTCGTATTTTCCGAAGAGCGACATGTTCTTGTAGTGTGTGCCGCCCTCGATGCCGGTGTTGCGAACAAGCGTCTGGGTAGGTGCAAGACAGAGTCCATTGGCATGGCGAATGGCGATAAGCCAACTGAGATCCCAATCTATCTTGCCCATGTCAAGGTGGTGAAGGCAACGGAACTTGCCGCCATACTGTATGTCATTCTGCTGCTGTGGGGTAAGAAGGGCAAGGGCTTCTTCCTTTGTCGGCAAGAGACGGAACTGCTCCCAACGGTCTGCCCATGTAGCCCAACCCCAACCGGCGAAGTGCTTTGTCAGGTAAACATCGCCCTTCTCAGGAATATTCAGGTTCGTAAAACCGCATATTGACATCACTCGCTTCTCGTCGTTGTAATGCTCAAGCGCTTCGTTCATGTAGGTTAGGAAGTAAGGCGAGGTGGCAATATCGTCTTCTACGACAATCACTCTGCCATACTTCTCCAGCAGCATCTGCATTCCGCCGATGATGTTCTGGTTAACATACACATTCTTCTCACGCTCAACGATTTGGAACGACTTGAACTTTGGCTTCAGCGAATGAAGGTAAGTGCGCAAAGCGTTCACTTCTGCCCAAGTCCTTTCGTCTTTTCCACCGTCGCAAAACACATAGACATCCGTATCTTGCGCAAGCAGGTTCTGTTCCAAAAGTTCGATTGTTTTGGAAGTCGTATCAATGCGGTTGTATGTGAATATTCCTACAGGAGCTGCCATAATTACTTCATTACAGGACGAACGCTGAAGCCCATTGAACGCAACGCCATCTGACGATGGTTATTGTTGTCCTTTTCAAGCAGGAAGTTGTAGGCATCGCTTGGACCGTAGAGCTTTGAGGTCCAGTAGAGTCCGTAGAAATTGATGTTTGAAGTGCGCTGTGAAGCCTTGCTGCCGGCAGCTGGAAGGAAGATGGAGTTGCCGTTCTTCTTGCTCGTAATCTTGTAGCCGTTAGTGCCGTTTACTGTTTCCCATGTCCAAGTGCAGTGCTGTTCAAGTTCCTGAACCTGAGCGAGATTAGGCATTACCCAGTTGCCGCCCCATTTTACATGAGCCACATCGTATTGAGTTCCGGCAATGTCCTTGCCAAGATCAGCAAACTCACGGCGAATAGCCATGACATTTTCCTGTCCAGGCTTGATGTGAAGATATTCCTCACGCTTGAAGGATTCCTTTGTTTCAATCTCGCCCCATGCGAAGTAGTCGCCAAGTTCCTCTGGCACAGTAGCACCAACATTGCATGTTGCCCACTTTGTTCCAGAAGGCAAACCGAGGTCAACAGGCTCAGCTACAACCTTCTTCTCCGATGATTCGCCCTGCGCACTTGCTGAAATGGCGCAAAGTACGAAAGTGAAAAGCAGTAAAGTTATTTTTTTCATTTGTTATTTAGTGTTAAGTATTTAGTGATTAGTGTTTAGTGTTTAGTGCTTAGTGTTTACTCATCGTACTCCCCACTCCAAACCTTCAAACCAATTCTGTTTCCTGTAGTCTTCCAGTTTTTCCTTGTGGAGTTTATGCAAGGCAAGTACCTCTTCCGACGGGTTTACAGGCGACCAATTGCATGCGCCGGCAAGTATGGTGGCAAGCATGATGCATTGATCTTCAGTGAGTTTTGCAGCCGATACGCCGAAATATTCCTTTGCAGCAGCCTCAATGCCATAGATGTTTTCGCCCATTTCTATGGAATTAAGGTAAACTTCCATCTGGTATTCCTTGCTCCAAATGGCGTTGACGAGTACCGTGAAATAAGCTTCTACGGCTTTGCGAGCCCATGTGCGGTCTGGCCAAAGGAACACATTCTTCACCATCTGTTGCGTTATGGAACTGCCGCCACGAATGGGGCGTTTGCCAGCTTTGTTATGTTCCCATGCCATTATTATGCCGCCGTAGTTGAAGCCGTTGTGGCGAAGAAATGTGTTGTCTTCCACTGTAATCACAGCTTCTATAAGGTTTCTTGGCATTTTGCTGATGGGAATATACTGATGCTTGTAGTCGGTCGGTTTGCCTTCTTCTTGATATTGCCTCTGGCGAATCAGCATATACGAGGTTTTGTCAACCTGTATGAACCGAAAAGCTACAACCGGTGCAAGCGTCAACAAAATGAAGACGCCTACCGTGAGGAGCAATATCTTTCTACGCTTCAGCATTTTATCCTTATTTTGCGTTAGTCTCTACGGTCCAAATCTTCTTGTCGAAAGTTCGCATCATGCGGATAAGGAGGGCAATGCACACCTCCAAATATCCTTCTGGAGCGTTCTGAAGACCGAACGGAATGATGTCCTTGTTTACCAAGAGCACTGATGCAAGGACAAGGAAGAAGAATGTCTTGCAGATGATAGGCGACTTCTTTCTTTTGAGTTCCTTGATTATTCTCCATAAGAGAACAAGCAGCAGTGGATTGAAAGTGAGGATAAGCAGATTGAAACTTACCGTTGGATGCTCTGAGAATATCATGAGGAAGAGTATGATACCCAGTATTCCGCAGATGGTAAGCAGAACGGTGTCGAGTATCCAGAAGTTCTTCTTTTTGAGGCGTTCGAAGATAGTAACGGCTGCTATCACTATCATGAGTACGCAACCGCAAGCGCCAGGGGTGAGTGGAAACTCCTTCTCGTAAGTAGGTTCGCCTTTCAAAATCCATTCGCTTGAACGCACAACGGCACGCTTATGACCTGCCGAATCAACGAACATCGCATTGGCAAAGTCGCGCTGCATGTTGGCTGGAAGGAACTGCTGGTCGGAACGAGAAGTAGGCTTGTCGGCATTAACGCCTATCACCATGTCTATTCCAAGGCGGCACCAAAGCTTCTGCTCATTGTTTGCGTGGATGATATTGCGGAAAGTTACAGTGCTGTCTATCTGGTTGTTGTAGATAACCTTCTCCGGAATATTGTTGAAGATGATGTCACGAGGGCGTGTTGCGCAGTTGTCGAAGATGAAATTATAGCGGTACATGCAGTTCTCCGGCAAGCTGTTCAGATACAATGCTCTGAGTACACCGCCTTTTTCCTCTGGCGTGAGGTTTATTTCCTGCTGGAAAACGGTTGCTCCTTTTGCCGTAAACTCCTGTATAAACTGATTGAAAGGCACCATTCCCATAAGGTAATCGCACTTTCCGAACAGGAATCTGCCGATGAAATTCGGCTGTTGGAAGTCGAAAAGTCCCCAGTTTGCAACAACATCATCTCCTGTATCAGGCATCTCCACACGAAGGGCAGAATGGCCATAGAGTGCCCAGACCTCATCGTAACCGCCGCAAGTGAGGAGCGAGATCTTTACGTTCGCAAACTTTGCAGCAGTGGAATCTGTCTCCGCCGCCTGCTGTTCTTGCGCATTAATCGTCAATGTTGTGGCAAGGAAAGCCAGTAAGAATAATATTTTACGGTATAGTTTCATTTGAAAATTTCATCAATAAATTAAACTTATAAAACTTATGTTCAAAGATAAGTATAATAAGTAAGATTTATTGATAGTTTGTACTCGTATATTTTTGTCAATAAATTAAACTTATAAGACTTATGACGCATCGCTTCTTCTGTAGATTCCCGCCATAATCGTTCCACTGATGCTATGCCAAGCGCAGCTGATGGCGCAAGGGAGAAGGGCGAGAGGATTCGTGGCAAGGAAGAAGTTAGTGGCGAGGTTTGTGGCAAGTCCTGCGTTTTGCATGCCAACCTCAATGCTCAGTGTGCGGCGCTTCGCTGTATTGAACTTGAAGATTTTTGCCACGAAATAGCCTAAGGCATAGCCGAGACTATTATGGCAGAACACGGCTCCCATCGTGATGATGAATAAGCAGAAACCTTCCTTTAGCAATGGATCGTGAACGCTTGTGATGACTCCGCCTACGATGCAAGCCAAGGCAATGACAGAGAACGCGGGCATAACAGCCTGAATCTTGCAGAACGACTCCTTGCTACCAAGCCAAACATTCAGTGAGAAACCTATCAGCACCGGTATCAGTGTTACGATGAGGATATTGACAAACATACCGACAGCATCCACATCTACACTTTGACCAGCAAACCAAAGCACGAGAAGCGGTGTGACAACAGGGGCGAGTAGGGTAGAGATGGTGGTCATTCCGACGCTGTAAGCGATGTCGCCCTTGCACAGATAGCTCATGATATTGCTCGAAACACCACCTGGACAGCAGCCGACAAGTATGATACCGATGGAAATGTCGGTTGACAATCCGAAGATCTTGCATATCGAGAATGCTACGAGCGGCATTATGGAGTACTGTGCGATAGTGCCGAGAAGCAGGTCGAACGGACGATGTGCAAGTGCCTTGAAGTCGGCTGTCGATAGTGTCAAGCCCATCGTGAGCATGATGAAACCGAGAATGCTTGTCTGCACATAACCGCTAACCCAAGCGAATGTCTGGGGTACGAAGAATGTAAACACCGCTGTCAGCACGACAACAAGCGTGGCATTCGATGATATTTTCTGTGATAATTCTGCTGGTGACATTGATTATAGGAATGCTTATATCAAAGATAAGTCCGATTTATTGATTGACTTATATTTTTATCAATAAATAAAACTTATATGACTTATGTTCAAAGACAAGTATGATAAGTCAGATTTACTGATTGGCTTATGTTTTTATCAATAAATAAAACTTATATGACTTATGTTCAAATATAAGTATGATAAGTCAGATTTATTGATAGTCTTAACCAATAAATTATATTTGTGATATTATGAGCACTGCTGATATAAGAAGCCTATGACTGCTGCTCCCACGGCTATGTGCCATATCCAATGTAAAACATAGATACCCAGACCGATATAAACGGCCCAGGCATACTTGTATTTCTTCTTTTCCTTATCGTAGAATTTATCCTTTAGTTTCTGCTGAATCTTGGCGACCCAGCAGAAACAGATATTGTCAGGAAACTTCATCAGTTACTTGATATTTGGCTCTTCAAGACCATAGCCCTTCTTCTTGTCAACAGCCTTGAGATAAAGGCCGATAAGGAATGCTGCGATACCGAGACAAGCAAGCATTACGAGAGCGTAGGTATAATCGAGCTTTGTCGGGTCTTCTACGCCAACATTTGTGCTGTCGAGAACCTTGCCGATAAGCATAGGGAAGAGCCAAAGACCGATGTTCTGAATCCAGAAAATCAAAGCATAGGCAGAACCGATGATTTTCTCGTCAACGAGCTTTGGAACTGATGGCCAAAGAGCTGCTGGAACGAGTGAGAAAGAGGCACCAAGAACGAGGATTGTGATGTAAGCCACCATAATACCGCCCACAGCAGAGCCCTTGAACATTGGCAAGATGAAAGCGAATGTGAGGTGACAAAGGATGAGGAGCAATGAACCAATCATCAACATTGAAGCTGCCTTTCCCTTGTGGTCAACGTATGAACCGAGGATTGGAGTGATTGCAACAGCAAGGAGTGGGAATACTGCGAAGACTGTCTCGGCAGAACCGCGCTTGAAGCCCATGAAGCAATAAACTACGAGAGCTACGATAGCAATTGCCATAAGTCCGTATTTCTTTGCCTTTCCATTTGAGAAATTGCTTGAGAAAGAACATGCAGCAACGAGAAGCATGATGAGATACTGAACGATGGTTACGGTGTTGCTTGCCCAGAAACCTTCGCCTGGAGTGAGTGTGAGGTTACACTGGAGCATGTTTACTGCATACTTCTGGAATGGGAAAATAGCAGAGTAATAAAGCACGCAGAGCAATGCCACGAGCCAGAAGCCCTGGCTTGAAAGGATAGCCCAGATGTCTGAAATCTTGAATGGATCGTCCTTTTCTTCAGCTTCGCCTGTCTGGGCATCAAGCTTCTTGTCCATGAAGAAATATACGATGCACATCATGAGTGCGATACAGAGAAGAACAACACCAAAGGCTACTGAACGAGACACGCTAACCTCGCCACCGAGCTTTGCGAAGAAAGGTGAGAAAATCATACAAGTGGCAACACCGAGACGAGCGAGAGCCATCTCAGAACCCATTGCCAAAGCTGTTTCACGTCCCTTAAACCATTTCACGATACCACGGCTAACGGTAATACCTGCCATCTCACAACCGCAACCGAAGATCATGAAGCCAACGGCTGCAAACTTTGCAGATGCTGGCATGCCAAGGTAGAATGGAGAGATGCCAAGTTCGTCGAAACCAGGGATGTAGTTGAGATTTTCTGTGAACCAAGTCTCAAGACCACTGCCAATGAAAGCGTCGCTGACAGCATAATACTTGATTAAACCACCAATAAGCATCACGGCACCAGAGAGAACGGCTGTGAAGCGAACGCCCATCTTGTCAAGGATGATACCTGCGAAGATGAGGAAAAATACGAATACGTTGAGGAATGTCTCAGCTCCCTGCATTGTACCGAAAGCGAGTGAGTCCCATCCGCGCTGAGACTGCATGAGGTCCTTGATTGGCGAGAGGATGTCCATGAAGATGTAAGAGCAGAACATCGCCAAGGCAAGCAAGAGAAGCGCTGTCCAACGCATTGCAGCGGAGTCGCGCAAAGTAGTCTTAATGTTTTCTGACATTTTATTTTTGATTTTTAGTTATTGACGTATAATCGGCGACAAAATTACTAAAAACATAGCAGACTACAAAATAAATTATTTATTTTTATTCTTGGGCGGAAAGTAACTTGGATAAGGTCAACGGGAAAGAACATCAAACATAGTCAAAGTTGCGATTTAACGAAAATACTACGAAAAAAATGCTCGCAACTCTCCACCTCTCCGCAAGTGCAGCGTAAGTTGCTGAAATATAATAGATTGCACTTGCGGATAGTTGCACAAACTCTCCGCAACTATCCGCAAACTCTCCGCAGAGAAGTAAACGTCTCCGCGATGACGTCTTGTGTGTGTCTCTCTGATTTATTATCTTT
>JAKSLI010000014.1 GCA_024401305.1 Bacteroidaceae bacterium
AGTCCCAAGGACGTGGACCGAAGCCGATAACCTTGAGGTTCTTAACACCGATAACTACGCGAGCGATGTCACGGAAGTCAGCGAGTTCCTTAACAGCCTCTTCTGGAGTTACGTTTGGATATTCTGGGATGTAAACCTTGAGGCGACGGAGACCTACGCTGTAAGAGAAGTTGAGCACACCGCAGAGAGCGTCACCACGGTCGTTAGCAAGGTTAGCCTTGCCTTCTTCCTTAGCAGCAAGCACCATTGAAGGGCCATCAAACTTCTGGCAGAACATTGTAGTTGGACCTTCTGGACCGAAGTTACCAAGGAACATACAAACAGCATTGATGCCGTTCTCCTTAGCCCAGTCAAGAGCCTTCATTGTGTCAACGTCGTTCTCGATTACAACAGGGCAATCGTAAACTTCAGGAAGACCAGCCTTGCCTACAGCCTCCATGAGAGCTGCGAGACGAGCCTTAGTAAGAGAGATTGGAAAACAGTCGCGGCTAACGCCAACGATACCGAGTTTTACAGTTGGTTGATTAATCATACTGGTTAATAGATTTTTTAGTTTTATTTGTATGGTATTTTGCTTTTCAATGAATATTTGCAGGATTTCCACCTTGCATAATAATCGCTGCAAATGTATAAATAATTATTGAAACAAAGAAGGATTGCGCGAAAAAATTTGTTAATAAAACAAAATACGGTGTTAATCTGCATCAAATTGCCATTTTTTTGTTCCATTTGAAAGACTTTTTTATAATTTTGCACATCATAAAAATCAACTTTCCAGTTCTTTTTGCAAACTTAACCCTTCTATACCATAGTACTATGAATAAGTTCCTTTCCAGTTTCCTATTGCTGTCAGCAGCAGTCTCTTCGTCGTTTGCCCAGAAGACGGTCAAGCAGGATGGCAACCAGTATGTCTTGCAGTCGGACAAGTGCGTTCTCGTCGTAAGCAGCGAGATTGGTGGCAAGGTCGTGTCGCTGAAGTGTGGCGACAAGGAATTGATTGCCCAGCACCAGAAGCGTTTCGAGCAGGTTCGTTTCGAGAATCCAAATGATTTCGGTTCTACATTCTGGCCAAGTCCCCAGAGCACATGGAACTGGCCTCCTATTGCTACCTACGACAGCAAGCCATACACAGCTGTTGTCCAAGGCAATTCCGTAAAACTTACAAGCGAGAAGGACGCGAAATATCCATACGTCTTCGAGAAAATCTACCAGCCGCTCGGCAAGGGTTCGTACCAGATTGAGTACATCATCCGCAACGCAAGCGATGAGGCTGTAGAGGTTGCTCCTTGGGAAATAACACGCGTTCCAAGTGGCGGTTTCCTCTTCTTTGATGCTCCTGCCATACGTCCTGTTATGGAGATGACCTACACGACCGAAATGGGATGGCAGTGGATTCAGTTCATAGCAAAGCGCCAGAACCGCAAGATCTTTGCTGATGCCAAGGGATGGCTCGCATTTGCCAACGACGGACTTCTCTTCGTAAAGCAATTCCCGGACATCGCTTCTGCCGACGCAGCTCCAGGCGAGGAAGAAGTGGAAATCTACTTCAATCAGGGTAGCACATACACAGAGATTGAAAACCAGGGCAAGTATGTGAAGCTTCAGCCGGGCGAATCCACTTCATGGAAGGTGAAGTGGACAGTCATGCCTGTCGATAAGGACGCAAGCAAGACCGCTCTCAAGGCTCTCACGGAAACAGTTATTAGAAAATAGGAAACTATTTATGATTAGGCACAATTATGTTTTTGGGGGACAGAATGATATAAAAGATTTATAAATGATTTATGTTAGATTTTAGGTAAGATTCAAGGAGCAACGCGACGCCTCAAAATTAATACTCTCAATCCATTTACGCGAGATTTATAACAAGATTTACGCGAGATTTAAATCCTAACGAAGATATCTTTCCATAAATCATGCATAAATATTTTTAGAACGAGATTTTAAAAGGCGCTTCGCTTGAATCTCACCTTAAATCTAACAGAAATCTTACCATAAATCCTTATAATTTGTATATAATCCCATAAACAATGAATCAAAAAAGGACGGACTCCCATTTCAGGAATCCGTCCTTTTATCTGTCTATCTTTTGTTTTCCATTACTTGCTGTTATTCTTTTTCTTCTTTGAAACGTATGCGTCGATGGCAGCTACGGCAGCTGTTGTTACGACGTCGCGAACCGAAGAACCGAAGTCAGTGAAGTGGATAGGCTTGTTGAGACCCATCTGGATAGGGCCAATGATTTCTGCGTCATCGTCGATAGCCTGAAGGAGCTTGTAGCCGCTGTTTGCAGAAGAAAGGTTAGGGAAGATGAGAGTGTTTACCTTCTTCCCGTTAAGGCGTGTGAAAGGATAACGCTCGTCACGCATCTTCTGGTTGAGAGCGAAGTTTACCTGCATCTCACCGTCGATGGCGAGGTTTGGATATTCCTCCTGAAGTTCCGCTACAGCCTCATGTATTGTTGCTGCGCTACCGTCCTTTGAGGTACCGAAGTTAGAGTAGCTGAGCATGGCGATTACAGGTTCGTCGTTGAAGAAGCGAACCGTATGAGCTGCGAGGTGGGCGATGTCCTTGACGGTCTCCTTGTTAGGGTGACGGTTGATGAGAGTATCGGCGATGTAGAAGATACCCTTGCGAGTGTTGAGGATGTGCATTGTACCGAAGTGGTTGAATGCTGGCTGGATGCCGATAACCTCCTTGGCAACCTTGATGGTATTTGAATACTTGGTGTAAAGACCTGTGATGAATGCGTCTGCGTCGCCAGTCTCTACCATCATCATGCCGAAGTAGTTGCGCTCGAACATCTTGTCGTTAGCCTCAGGGAATGTATAGCCCTCACGCTGACGCTTCTCGGCGAGGATCTTTGCATACTTCTCGCGACGCTCTGCCTCACGGTCGTGACGGAGGTTCACCACCTCTACGCCTTCAAGAGAAAGGTCGAGTTCGGCAGCAAGCTTTGCGATACGCTCGTCGTTGCCGAGAACGATTGGCTGACAGATGCCTTCTGCCTTTGCCTGAACAGCAGCCTTGAGCATTGTTGGGTCGATACCTTCCGCGAAGACAACGCGCTGTGGGTGCTTGCGGGCACGATCATAGAGCTGCTGAGTAAGCTTTGTCTCCTGACCGAGGAGCTGACGAAGACCATTCTTGTATGCATCCCAATCCTTGATAGGGTTACGGGCAACACCAGAATCCATGGCAGCCTTTGCAACGGCAGCAGAAACCTCTGTGATGAGGCGTGGGTCAACTGGTTTTGGAATAAAGTAAGCAGGACCGAACTTGAGGTCGTCGTTGTTGTAAACGTCGTTCACTACATCTGGAACTGGCTGCTTTGCGAGGTCTGCGATAGCGTGAACGGCTGCGAGCTTCATCTCCTCGTTGATGGCTGTTGCGTTGACGTCAAGCGCACCGCGGAAGATGTAAGGGAAACCGATTACGTTGTTTATCTGGTTTGGATAGTCCGAACGACCTGTTGACATCAACACGTCAGGACGAGAAGCCATAGCGTCCTCGTAGCTGATTTCAGGTACAGGGTTTGCAAGGGCGAACACGATTGGGTCCTTTGCCATTGAGCGAACCATGTCTTGAGAGAGAACGTTGCCCTTAGAGAGACCTACAAAAACGTCTGCGTCCTTAACGGCTTCTGCGAGAGTATGAGCGTCGTGACGGTCTGTAGCGAAGAACTTCTTCTGCTCGTTGAGACCTTCGCGGTCAGAAGTGATTACACCCTTTGAGTCAAGCATGAGGATGTTTTCCTTCTGTGCGCCGAGAGCCATGTAGAGCTTCGTACAAGAGATGGCAGCAGCACCTGCGCCGTTTACCACGATCTTCACCTTCTTGATGTCCTTGCCGTTAACCTCAAGGG
The DNA here is from genome assembly GCA_024401305.1 of Bacteroidaceae bacterium. Classification (GTDB taxonomy): domain Bacteria; phylum Bacteroidota; class Bacteroidia; order Bacteroidales; family Bacteroidaceae; genus Prevotella. Next base: position 3,866 of record JAKSLI010000014.1, read on the forward strand.
CGTTCTTCAAGCCGGCAGCCGAGATGATGGCAGTACCGTGCTGGTCGTCGTGCATTACAGGGATGTCGAGAGTACGCTTGAGGCGCTCTTCGATGTAGAAACATTCAGGAGCCTTGATGTCCTCGAGGTTGATGCCACCGAAGGTTGGGGCGATCTTCTCTACAGCCTCGCAGAACTTCTCAGGGTCTTTCTCGGCAACCTCGATGTCAAACACGTCGATGCCACCATATATCTTGAAGAGCAAGCCCTTACCTTCCATTACAGGCTTTCCGCTCATAGCGCCTATGTCGCCGAGACCGAGCACGGCAGTACCGTTACTGATAACGGCCACGAGGTTTCCTTTTGCAGTGTATTTGTAAGCAGTGGAAGGGTCAGCCTCAATCTCTTTACAAGGGAATGCCACGCCTGGCGAATAAGCCAGCGAGAGGTCAGTTTGTGTGCGGTAAGCTTTGGTTGGTTTTACCTCAATCTTACCAGGGCGTCCACTCTCGTGGTATTCGAGAGCAGCCTCTTTCGTAATCTTTACCATAGTCTATTGAAGATGTTTTGTGTTGTTAATCTAGTTTAATCTTGCGCAAAATTAAACAAAAAAATCCGTTCCGATAGACTAATTGCCGCTTTATGTGGAAATCTATTGTGCAAGGTCAATGCAATATCAGGGAAAAGTAAACTTGGCATTTTCTACTGTGAGGGAATCTGAGAACTGTAGAAATAGCCCAAATAGGTCAAGTGGAGAAGAATTAGTTGATGTTCTCATGCAAGATTGTATAGGTTCGCGTGTTATATTAGCAAACAATATTTATAAACCTGCGTGCCGCAACTACTTGTGCCGTCCTTTACAACATTAAATTGACTGAAAAAGAATGTCATAAAATATACACGAAATATTGTGGCCGACTGACCGCAGTATGCTCTCGTTATCTCTCGAATGAGGAAGATGTGAAGGATGTCCTACAGGATAGTTTTCTGAAGATATTCCGCAACATCGATGACTTCACGGCGAGAACGGACGGCTCCTTGGAAGCATGGATGAAGAGGATAGTGGTGAACGAATCGTTGAATTTCCTGAGAAAGCGGAAACATCTGGTTTTTATGGACAATATCAACGATATAAGTTCGGAAGATGTTGCAGAGACAGACATCGGTGGTGTGCCGTTTGATGTTATTCTTAATTTGATTCGCCAACTGCCAGACGGCTTCAGGACTGTTTTCAACCTCTTTGTGTTCGAGCAGCGAAGCCATAAGGAAATAGCGGAATTGCTTGGAATAAAAGAAAATACTTCCGCCTCGCAGTTCTTTAGAGCGAAGAAAATGTTGATAGAAAAAGTAGAAAAATATAAACTCCAAACAGATGAATAACGACTGGATAAATAAACTCAGAGAAGAAGAGCAGCATTTTGAGATGCAGGCTCCGAAAGGGCTGTGGGAAAATATCCAGCGTAATCTTACGAAGGATGTTGATTCTGCAGACAATTCCAATGCAGAAAAAGGTGGTAGTGCAAAAGGAAATCTTTGGCTAAAGCGAATCTTTATAGCTGCGGCTGCTTGTGCTCTTGCATTGGTTTGCTTCAAACTGACAGTGGGTAAAACAGACGCATTGAAAGAAACGGAAATTGCCAAGGCAGAGAAAACCATCGATGCTCGCATAAAAGAAATTGGCGACCAAACAGAGACGGTAGAAGAACAATCTGTAACTGCCCAAATAGCTGATACAGAAACCTTTGTGGCGAAGGCAGAAACCAACAGAGTGAAGACCGTTACGCCTGAGCTTCCTGAAAAAGCTATGGGTGTTGCAAATGAACCTTCTCATGTCAATGCAATAGTAACTGACGGAAACAAGGAAACGGTACAAACTAATAATTCCGGAGAAACTGTAGCTACCAACTCAGAATACGCCTCTCCATCTACTCCAGAATCCACTTCCAAACCGACTCCAAAATCGGAGAGTGTTTTGCTTGCCAATGCAGAACCAACAAAAAAATCCACGCAGTCAGTTCCTCTTCCGCGCAAGAACTCTCTCGGCGGAATTTCCCTCTCTACGCAAACGGCATTTGCCATGGGCAACAATCCGTCAAGCTCATACGTCGTGTACAATTTTAATTACAGGGCAGCACCTGCTGTAAGCACCCCAGATGCACCACATACCACGTTCAAACACGACAAGGTACCAGTAGGATTCAGCTATAAGGACAAACATAAGATGCTGTTCTCGCTGGGCTTGCTCCTGAATGTTCCTGTGTCGGAAAGAATGAGCTTCGATTGCGGAGTAGCATTAACGAAGACCGAAAAGGAAAGCAATATTCTCAACGGTAGTTTAACTCATGTGGTGAAAACTGATTATGATTACATAGGCGTTCCTGTAGCCTTGAAGTATGACGTTGTAAAGACCAAGAACCTTTCTGTATATGGCAAGGCTGGCGGAAAAATAGACTTCAACTACGCTGCCGACGAAACTTCCGAAACATGGGAGAAAGGACAGCCGGAATCATCAAAAATGAGTTACGACATAGACAAGACGAAGAATCCGCAGTTCTCCTTGTCGGCTGCTATTGGAGCACAATGGCTTTTGGCAAAGCATCTCGCTCTCTATCTTGAACCAGGCTATGTTTACTATATAAACAATGGTTCCAGTGATGTTTATTTTAACGAAAAACCTCATAATTTCAATATAAACTTTGGCGTTCGCGTGCCAATAATAAATCATTAAAATATGAAACATTTATATTTCTTTCTTGCATTGATTTCTGCAATCACTTTCTGCTCATGTAGTGATGGCGATGACGAAAGTTACATGTTGGAAGATGGTACTCCAGATTTCCTTTTTGGTAATGCTCCTTTCCATTGGATAACAACTCCAGAGTATATTCCCACCGGTAAATATACTCGTACCTATAGGGAATTTCAGATTTCAGAAGAGGGCGGCACGTATGTGTTTGAGTGTACAAACTATAAAGATTTCACCTTTAAAAAGAATGAATGGGCAGACGTTTCTGAACCATACGAACTTCGCTTCATGCATCTTCATGCAACGATTAGCGGCAATATCCTTACGGTTGAGATTTCTCCGTTGACTGATGAGGATAAATCTTCATATCACTATAACAAGTTTTATCCGTTTACTGTTGAGAATGACAATGCGTTTTTCGTATTCTCATTTAACCATAAATATGATAAGCCTGGTTCTGTGTGGACTGAATAGAATTTGGGAGAAGAACAATCTTCTTCATTTGAAGAACAATAAAACAAGCAAAAATACGTTTAATATTTTGTAGGGCGAAGCGGAAAGTCAAATCCTCGCCCTACATCTTGAATATTACTACTAATCATTATGACCAAAAGACTTTACAAGACTTTCAACTATCTGCTTTCTGCCATTCTCGGTATGCTTGGCTTCCAGTCATGTGATGAGGTTATTCCAGGTGGTGGCATGGAATGTATGTACGGCACTCCGTCGGCACATTTCGTTGTTGGTGGAAAGGTTGTTGATGAAGACAATAAGCCTGTGGCAGACGAGAATATTCTGATTCGTCCTGCTGGCATGAACTATGGCGTCAGAAAGCAACTGACGACCGATGCCGACGGCAACTACAAATGGGATGAAACCGGTTTCCCGATGAACAAACTGAAGGTCGTAGTCATTGATCCGGATAGCATCTACGAGAATGATTCCACAGAAATCACTCTCAAGCAGACAGAGAAAGGTGATGGCGATTGGTATGACGGCAAGTACGAAGGCAAGGCGGACTTCAAGTTGAAGAAAAGGAAGTAGTTGGAAAGTTTAAAGTTTAAAGGGTGTTTAAGGTGTATTGTTTAAAGTTTTGCGTTGTAATGAAATTAAGGTTAAGAATAGTTCTATTTCTACTTACAATAAGCGTTGGAATAAAGGCGCAGAGGAGCGATGCGCTGGACGACGCGTTGCGCCTTGTTCCACTTGCCACAACCTACACGCTGAAAGCGAGTGGGGTAGAGGGTGCAAGCAGTTGGAAACGCTTGGGTGTCAACACGATGGCGAGTCTCGTGATATGCTACGGCACAACACAGGCTCTGAAGCATACGATAAGCAAGGACAGACCTGACGGCAGCGACAATCGTTCGTTTCCTTCCGGCCATTCTTCCATCGCCTTCGCCGCCGCCCATCAGCTTCACAAGGAATATGGCAAGGTGTCGCCGTGGATTTCCGTGGGCGGTTATGCGGTTGCGGTGTTTACTGCCGTTGATAGGGTGAGACGCGACCGCCATGACTGGCTTGATGTGACTGCCGGTGCTGCCATCGGCATCGCTTCTACGGAACTGGGCTATTGGATAGGTGACAAGATAACAGGGGAGAAAAGCCGCTATCAGATTAGTGTTGCGCCGAATGGTTTGGCGGTAGTCGTCAAGCTATAATAGGTTTAATCTATCAATAAATTAAACTTATAAGACTTATGCCCATTAGCGGAAATAAGTCAGATAAGTCAGATTTATTGATACCTTCTCAGCGAATATGTTTATCAATAAATTAAACTTATAAGACTGATATAAAATTGTTTTGAGCATATACTTTGCTAATAATCCTTAATTTTTAAGCATTTAGTGAGAAAACTTTATGAGATATAGAGAGTTTTTTTGTAATTTTGCAGCCGAATTATAAGTGGTAATATTTTGAAATAGGTATTGAAATGAGGATAATTAAACTTTTGATTATATTTTTTGCGTTTGCATCAACCGCCATGGCTCAGGGTCTGAACGACGATTTTGATTCGGACTCTACGAAGTGGTTCAACAAGAACCACAACCTGAAGGAGACTGTGGTGAAGGGCAAACGACAGCATTATAGTCGTAAGGAGAACCCGGCGGTGATCCTTATGCGCAAGGTTATCGAACACAAGAAGCAGACAAGGCTCGAAAACCGCGACTACTATCAGTATAACAAGTATCAGAAGCTTACGCTTGCTGCCAACAACATCTCCGACCAGAAGCTTCAGGAGAAGCCTTTCACGAAGCACAAGTGGCTTAAGGACCAAGTGGAATATTGCGAGGCAAACGGTGCTAACATACTTCCGCTTTCCGTGGATGAAACTGTTACGCAGATGCTTTACCGCAAGAGTCCGAAGAGCGAGAAGAACATCATCATCGGTCAGCAGTCGTCGGGCGTGAACGACCTTATACAAACTGGCGACATCCTGAACACGGTGCTCAAGGACGTGTTTACGGACGTGAACATCTACGACGACCAGATTCGCCTTCTCCAGTATCCGTTTACATCGCCAATAGGCAAGGGTGCGATAAGCTTCTACCGCTATTACATCTCTGACACCCTGAAGGTTGACAACGACAGCGTTATTCATCTGCGTTTCTTCCCAAACAATCAGCAGGACTTCGGATTCATGGGCGACATCTATGTGATGAAGGATTCCACTTACCAGGTGAAGAGCTGCAAGTTGAAGATTCCGAAGAAGAGCGATGTGAACTTCGTCGATAACATGGAAATAGAGCAGGAGTTCACCATGCTTCCTGACTCTTCATGGGTGCTTTCGAAGGACGAGATGCTTGCCGAACTCCATTTCAACAAACTCATTGCCGACTTTGTCGTATTGCGATCAACGCGACTTACCGACTACTCCTTCTCGGAACCGCCAAAGCAGCTCTTCAAGGGAAAGACGAAGGAGGTGAAGGAGGCCAGTGCCGAGATGCGTGATGAGAATTTCTGGAAGCAATACCGAAAGGTGGAACTCACGAAGAGCGAGTCGGGCATGGACAATTTCATCAAGGGCATTGAGAACATCCAGGGTTTCAAATACATCGTGTTCGGAGCAAAGGCACTCATCGAGAACTTCGTGGAAACGGGCAATCCGAGCATCATAGACATCGGTCCGGTGAACACGATGATAAGCAATAACTTCGTCGATGGCTACCGCTTGCGCGTCTCCGGACATACGACAGCAAACCTCAACAAGCATTGGTTTGGCGATGGCTACATAGCTCGAGGCATCGACACGCACAAGACTTACTACAAGTGCATTCTCACATATTCCCTCAACGAGAAGGACTATCTGCCACGAGAGTTTCCAAAGCGCACGATTTCCATTGAGTCAACTTACGACATCATGTCGCCGACGGACAAGTACATGCATACCGACAAGGATAACATGTTTACTGCGTTCAAGTGGGCTCGTGTGGATAAGATGATGTTCTACAATCGCCAGCGTGCCACATTCGAGTATGAGACGGACTATGGACTGAAGGCTACCGCCGAGCTCAAGACCGAGGAGAACACGCCTGCCGGAATGATGTTCTTCGAGCGTTTGGACGGTACGATGATGAACTCAATGCGCACGACGGAACTTCGCGCAGAACTTCACATAGCTCCTGGTCAGACTTACATCAATACGAAGCAGCGTCGCCTAACCATCAATCTCGACAAGCCTGAGTTTACAATCTCGCATACCGTGGGATTGAAGAATTTCCTTGGTGGCGACTACAGCTACAACTATTCCGAGGCACGCTTCTTCAAGCGCTTCTGGATGGCTAGCTGGGGCAAGATTGACTGTATGCTTCGTGGTGGCATTCAATGGAATAAGGTGCCATACCTGCTGCTTTGTATGCCGGAGACAAACCTCTCTTACATCACGCAGGACTATACTTTCGGCATCATCAACAACATGGAGTTCCTGAACGACCGTTTCGGAAGTGCCATCATAAACTGGGATTTGAACGGAAAGATCTTCAACCGCATTCCGCTGCTGAAGAAGCTCAAGTGGCGTGAGTTTGCTTCAATCCGTTGCCTTTGGGGCGGACTTTCGGACAAGAACAATCCGTATCTTGCTTCTCCGTCAGACCAGACTCTCATGGCTTTCCCTGAGGGTTCTTACATCATGGATACGAAGAGACCTTACATCGAGTGTGCTTTCGGTGTGCATAATATCCTGAAACTTGTTCATGTGGAGTGGGTTCACCGTTGCAATTACAACTATCTCCCGACATCAAAGAAGAACGGCATCCGCTTCATGATACGAATGACGTTCTAAGAAAAAAGTTCAACATGAGCAAGTTTCTAACTTGCTCATGTTGAGGCTACAAACTACAGAGTACAAACTACAGGCTGCCATGCGGCTTGTAAATTTTGCACCAGAAAACAGTGCGCAGCCCAAAAGCCTGTACTCTGTAGCCTGTACTCTGTAGCCTCAAGTTGAGCTTGCGAAACTTGAATATATTTATAATTCAACCTAAGTTTCAGAAACAAATAAGCACAAATTGGCACAAATTATTTCACTAATGACAATAAATATTAAATTATATTTGTGGAATAAATTTGTTATTATTTGCTCTAATTTGTTTCCTTAAATATCCATTTTATATTTATAATTAAACCAAATTGACCACATAAAGTTTATTTTGAACACGAATAGCACGAATTACACCAATCTTTTATTCGTTAAATTCGAGAAATTCGTGTTCGGTATAAAAATAATTGTGTTCATTTGCTAAAAATTATCTGCGTGAATTTGGTTGAACCGAAGGAAGGCGGTCCGTTGGAGAAAGCCAATCTGCGGTTAATAAGACTTGTGCCTTATAGCAGTAGCATTATAAGGATCGCGGTAGGGATTCTTCCTTCTACATTCAAGAGAGGGTTTGAGTATCTGGAATCGCCTTGTCGCAAGTATTTCCCGTCGAAATTGTACAGTGGGTTAGAATACCTGCTGTCGCCCTGTCTGATGTTTCTTCCGTCCCAATTGTAGAGTGGATTGGAATAATGCGAATCGCTGGCACGAAGATATTTCCCGTCCCAGTTATAAAGTGGCGTGGAATACCTGCTGTCGCCGGAACGGATGTATTTTCCGTCGAAGTTCAATATTGGCTCGGAATAACGCGAGTTGCCTTGTCGCAAATATCTGCCGTCGTAGTTGTAGAGTGGGGTGGAGTATCTGCTGTCGCCCTCCCTGATATAAGTTTGTGCGTATGAACACAAACTTATAAAGAGGGAAAGGAACAATATGGATGCAATTTTGCGCATGAAATTAGTTTTTAGGTGCGATAGCGCGATAGTTGCCAGAGAGGTGCATCATGGCGAAGAGGCGGAGGAATCCGTCGTAGTAAGCGTCGAAGTAACCGTCCTCGAATGGCTCGTGCTTAGCATTCCAGAACTTGTTGATGAAGAGCTTTGCCGTCTCAGTGTCGTTTGTGGCAAGTGAGATAGCAGCAAGAGTACCCATAAGACCGATAGAGTGACGGAGCTTGCGGTATTCAGGCTTGTTTCCGCCGAGAAGAATGTCCTTCACCTGAGTGCCGTCAACATTGTACTGGTCAACGTATGTGTCGATGCCCTGTGAGAGGAAGAAGTTCTGAATCTTCTGAGCGTACTGCTGCTGCCATTCCTGGTCAGCACATGCCCATGAGTAGTCGAGGGCGATGTTCATTGGCACGCGCCAAGAGTCGTAGCGGAAAGCATCGCCGAGGATGCGGCCTGTGTGCATGAGAGAACCGTCGAAGTTGTTGTAGTCTGGGTTCAAGCCTGTCTTCTCGTGCATACTCTTGTGGAGATATTCGCGCGAAGCCTTTGCACATTCCTTCCAGAAAGATGAGCGACCGTCGTTGGCATACTTTGCCCAAATCTCGTAGAATGCAGGAAGATGGTAGGAAGGGTCTGTGAACGCGCCGCCGTGAGGATCTGGAGTGAAGGTGATGAGTTTTTCCTGAACATTGATGAAAGGAGCCACGTTGTCCATGCCCTGCTTTGCCATTGAGCAGTTGAGAATGCGCTGTGCCTCTGCAAGATAGTTGATTTCGCCATCGTTGCCCCAAAGGTTTGAAGCGAAGATGAGAGATGTTACGTAGTAAAGCTCGCCGTCAGACGCAGGACCGTCGGAGTTGCGAGTGCCGTCAGTCTTGCATGACCATGCGAAGTAGCCCTCACGCTCGCCGCTCTGGTGCTGCATGTATTTCTTGCACCAACGCCAGAGTCGGTCGAAGATGTCCTTCTTTCCGAACTGAACGGCAGTCATCATGCCGTAAGACATGCCTTCCGTGCGCACATCGTTGTTCTTTACGTCAGAGACATAGCCCATGTCGTCGCCAACCTCGAAATATACCTTGTTAGGACCTTCGAAAAGGTTGTAGAAACATTCCTTGAGCTTAGCGTCAATGTCGCTCTGCTTGTAGCCGAGTTCAGCGAGGATATTGCGATATTTGCCTGTAGCCATACCGCCTTTGTTCCAAGGAGCAGCGTCGAATGTGATCCAGTCGATCTCTGCCTTGCCGGATGCAGTTCCTTCCACGATGATGTTGTTGATTGATGAAACATTAGCCTTGATAGCCTGACGAATATACTGCCAGTCAGCAGAAGGTTTGACCTTTATTGTAGCGAGGACAGTGCGCTTGCCGCCCTTTGACTCTACTGAAATCTTCACTGTAGCGCTGCCAGTGGATTTAACCTTGATGACAGCTTCCTTTACAGGTGTGTTGCCGAAGTCAACAGTGTTGTAGGTTACAACGCCCTTGCCCTTCTCGAAGATGGTCTTCCAACCCTCGAAGTAGTTGAGAGTGTCGATATAGTCGATGCTTGCCTTGCCTGAGATTGTGCTGTAGCGGTCAATCTGAATCTGTGAGCGAGCGTCGGTAACACCGATACCGCGGAAAGTAGGCTTGACCTTCTGGATTGTGCCGTCAGGATTGAAGAAGAGGCTGTCGGCGCGTACAGAGCGGTTCTTGTCGTGATGTGGAGAGTAGTCGTTGTGATGGTAGAAGAGGTAGTCCTGACCCTTGTAGTTCACGATAGAGTGGTGGTTGGTCCAGCAGCCCGTAGGCGACTTGTCCATGATCTTGCCCTTGAACTCGAAAGGTCCGAGTGGGTCATCGCCCATACAGTAGGCGAGGGTCTCTGTGCTACCGTCTTCCTCAACCCATGGGAAAGTGAGGTAGATTTTGCCATTGCGCTCGAATACGAAAGGACCTTCGACGAAGCCCTTTGGAATGCCCTGCATCACCTTTGCGCTGTCAGCAAGTTCCATCATGTTGTCCTTCATCTTGGCAGCGAAGATTCTACCGCCAGCCCAGTACATATAGACATCGCCATTAGGACGGATGAGAACGGAAGGGTCGATGCCGCGAGCACCCTGGATAGGACGCCACATCGGGCGGTAAGGACCTTCAGGCTTGTTTGCGATGGCAACGCCAATGCCGAAACCGCGACCTTCCTTCGGTGCAGAAGGGAAGTAGAAGTAGTAGCGTCCGTTGCGCTCAACGCAGTCAGGCGCCCACATTGACCAAGAGTTAGGCTGAACCCAAGGCACCTTGTTCTGATCCACGATCACGCCGTGGTCTGTCCAGTCAGTAAGATTCTCTGATGAGAACACATGATAGTCGCCCATGGAGAACCACATGCGCTTCTTCTGGTCTTCCGTCTGAGGAAGAACATCGTGAGAAGGGAAGAGGTAGATTTTTCCGTTGAAAACTCGAGCTGTTGGGTCAGCGGAATACTGTCCGCTGATAATAGGGTTTTGCGCAGCAACATCAGTGCAGAACGAACAGCAGATAAGGGTTACAATTATAGTTAGGATGTTTTTCATTATGATTGAAATGATTTGTTGATTTTAGCAGTTTTCATCCGCAAAGTTAATAAAACTAATGAAAATGAAATATTTATCGCGTAGATTTATGTGCTTTTGTATCGTAATAAAAGATTTTTGAGTGATATTATGCTATTTCGCGTTCTGTTTCGTTGTTACAACAGAGTGGTCGCTGTAGGTGGTCTTCACGATAGTAAGACCAGGTTGTGGCGATGCGATGCGAATGCCGTTGGCTGTGAAGTATTCTACGCGCTGCGGTGTGGCTGAGGATGAAATGTCGCTGATGCCGGCAGCTTCGTCAACGTATGGCTCAAGTATTACTACCAATTCTTCAAGTTCCTTTGTGGCAGTCTCATACTCGTAAGGAGATGTGGAAGCGAAATCCTTATATTTTTCAATAGCCTCACCGAGTTTCTTGTGTATCGAAAGTCTGTAGCCTTTTACATGACCGGTGTTTGCATAAACATACAAGGCACGCTCCTTCATGCGAAGAAAACCGCCTTTGTAGATGTAGGCGTAAGAATTCTTGTCGGGATTAGCTTCGTCGCTGACATCAGTGATGCCAAGTGTGTAGTTGTAAATGAATGTCTTTCTAGCGCTGCCAGTGCGCACGTCGGTGAGTTTTATTTTGCAAGGTCCTTCGGGAAATAGTCCGTCAGGATGGGAGAAAGCGAGAGTGCCTTGTGTGACTTCTGTCTTTACGAGTTCTGTCTGCACGCCGTCATTGCTGATATGATAGCCTTTAGTAACATTGTAATTTATGTTACTGCCGAAAGTGAAGCAGATAGGCTTGTCAGTTGGGATGTCGAAAGAGTTTTCGACATATTCGGGCGTAATGTCCGGAGTGAGTGAATATTTCTTGAAGAAGTTCCAGATTTCCTGTGTTGTGTTGATGCCGCCATAGCCGGAAGCGTCTGAGTGCCAATGGCCTACGCCATCAAGGGCAAGCATCCATACTTCGATAGGATCGCCAGCCTTTGTGTACTTTATGAGATAGTCCTTGCTTCCTGACTTGTCAGCTGGATAAGGTGCAATCTTTGTTTCGGTGGTAAGTCCCATGATTTCGGCGCATCCCTTAACATAATCAGGAATGTAAGGATAGCCTCCAGCCATGTGTCCAGGGTCGCCTCCCCATTTGAAGACATCGTCGCCAGTGCCGTGAGTGTGGATGAAAGGCACATGCTTCTTGAACTCCGGCTTGCGATTGTCGAAACGGACGCCACTGACTGGAGCGAATGCGGCAACCTTGTCGCCAAGCTTGTCCATGCAGATGTAGGTCATCATGGAACCGAGCGAGAAGCCTGTGAGGTATATGCGAGCCTCGTCTATCTGGTAGCGCTGCTTCATGAGAGTCATGATATACTCTATGTATTTTACATCGCTATCGCCGCCAGTGTCCCACCACTTGTCGATTCCGTTCGGATAGACAACAACGAACTTCTCCTTGTCTGCAAGGTCATTCCATTTTGTTTGGTCGCGCTGATAGCCAGCGTCTTGGTTGGCACCGTGAAGTGAAATGACCAAAGGACGATTGGCAGGAATGTCGGCAGGTGCGTGAACGAGCATTGTCCTGTTCTGTCCATTGAAGTTTACAGTTTCCAATGTCTGTGCCTTTGCTCCGGAAATGAAACAAAGTAGAAGGGAAATAAGAATAAAATGAAAACGGTTCATGTGAGATAAAAACAAATAAGGTTAAATTAGCGCTGCAAAGTTACTAAAATATAATTAATGTAAGATGGAAATCCTGAAATATATGGCAAAATACATGAAAAAGCCCTCACCGAACGAACGATGAGGGCTGTATATGGGAAGTTTTTATCTATATTATTTTGAACCTGCAGGAACATCCTTGCCGATGAGCTCGAGGAACTCAGAGAGCTGAGGAGTGATGATGATCTGAGTGCGGCGGTTGCGCTGACGACCAACTTCTGTGCCGTTGTCTGCGATTGGGTTGTATTCGCCACGACCACCAGCAGTCATACGCTTAGGAGCAATTCCGTACTGGTTCTGGAGGCACTGAACAACTGAAGAAGCGCGGAGAGCTGAGAGGTCCCAGTTGTTGCGGATGTTTGTCTTTGAGATAGGTACATCGTCAGTGTTGCCTTCTACGATTACGTCATAGTCAGGATAGTCCTGGATGATCTTTGCAATCTTAGAAAGAGTCTCAGCAGCGCGATCGTTGATTTCGTAAGAACCAGACTTGTAGAGCATGTTGTCTGCGAGAGAGATGTAAACAACACCCTTCATGACCTGAACATCAACTTCCTTGAGCTCTTCCTTAGAAAGAGACTTTGTGAGGTTGTTAGTGAGTACGAGGTTGAGTGAGTCGCTCTTGCTCTTAACCTGCTGGAGATGACGGATGTATTGGTTAGACTCGTTGATCTGGTCAACAAGCTTCTCAATATTTACATTATACTGACCTGCGTTTGAGAGAGAAGAGTTGAGTGAAGCCTGAAGCTCTGCCTTGCTGCTCTGGCAGTCCTTAAGCTGCTGCTCCAAAGCGTAAACGCGAGCATTGGCAGCAGAAAGACCTTCGCGAGCCTGCTGGTATTCCTTACTGAGCTGCTTGTTTTCATCCTGACAAGCGAGAAGTTGCTTCTTGCTAACGCAGCTTGTAGTCATCATGAGAACTGCAAGCGCAAAGAAAGAGAAAAATTTGATTTTTTTCATTTTGATTAGTATGAATTTGGTTTATATATTTTGCTTGAATTGTGTTTCGTGAGGTGGATTTTTTGCCTATATTTTGTATTTATGACCGCAAAAGTAATTAAAAGTTTTAATAAATCCATTTGTTTTTAGTTTTTTTTTTAATTTTGTGGCGGAAATAATACCTTATTTAGATAATTTAACGATTTTTTGTACTGGACAGATAGAATACGGCAGGTAAAGATAGTTCTTGTGGTGGCGGCTGTGGTGATAGCTGTTGCTTCGCTAGTCGTGTCGCATTTCCTGGTGCGCGATTTGGCAGAAGAGGAACACCGAAGGATGGAAGTCTGGACAGCTGCCATGCGATCGTTCAACATGGCTGACGAGAACACTGACCTTGAACTCGTGCTTCAGGTGATGAACGGAAACCACACGATTCCGCTTATCGTAGTCGATGAGAAAGGATTGCCTGTGTTGGAGCGCAACATTTCTGCGCAAGGTTACTCGGAGGCAGACAGCATATCATATATTAAGGTAAAGGCAAATGAACTGCACAATGCTGGCAGATACATAAGAATGGATCTTGGAAACGGAGAATACAACGATGTCTGCTACGATGAATCCGTTATGCTGAAGCGACTGACCACCTATCCTTATGTGCAACTAGGGGTGGTGATGATTTTCGTGGTCATTGCTATATTTGCGCTGCTTACATCAAAGAAGTCGGAGCAGAACAAGGTGTGGGTAGGTTTGTCGAAAGAAACGGCTCATCAACTAGGAACTCCAATTTCGTCGCTCATGGCATGGACAGAAATGTTGAAGGAAATGTATCCTGACGATGAACTCATACCAGAGATGGACAAGGATGTGAAGCGATTGCAGCTTATAGCCGAACGCTTTTCGAAGATTGGTTCGCTGCCGGAGCCTGTTCCTGCTAGTCTGAGCGAGGTGATGCAACATGTGGTGGACTACATGAATCGCCGAACATCAAACAAGGTACAAATCTCAATGCATTGTCCAGAGGAAGATATCATTGTGAAACTCAACGCCCAACTTTATGAATGGGTAATAGAAAACCTCTGTAAGAACGCCGTTGACGCCATGGAAGGTGCCGGAAGCATCACGCTCGTGGTGTTCAGGGAAGGCGAGAAGGTAATTACGGAAGTCACCGATACCGGCAAGGGCATTGCCAAGAAAAATATCAAGAATGTGTTCCGACCAGGATTCACTACGAAGAAACGCGGCTGGGGACTAGGTCTGTCGCTCGCGAAACGCATCGTGGAGGAATATCATCACGGAAAGATCTTCGTGAAGAATTCAGAACTTGGCAAAGGCACGACATTCAGAATTGAACTGCAAAGCTGATGGCTTTTGAGTGACGGCTTTTGAGTAACGAAAATGACAAACGACAATAAAAGTATTGCTATGAAACAAATTAAACTATTAATTCTCTTTGTGTGTGTTATGTTAGGTCATAATCAGGCATTTGCACAAGAAACGGCAAATGAATGGCGTGAAGTAGTGATCAATATCGTTGAAACAAGCGATGTTCATGGAAACTTCTATCCTTACAACTTCATAGAGCGAAAGCCATGGAGTGGAAGCCTTGCGCGTGTACATTCTTTTTTAAAGGAGCAGAGGGAAATCTATGGCAACAATCTTCTGCTTTTCGATAATGGCGACATCCTTCAAGGACAACCTACCGCTTATTATTACGATTATCTTGCAGCCGACAAACCGCATGTGGCGGCTGAGATGCTGAACTATCTTGGATGCAATCTTGGCACCCTCGGCAATCATGACTTAGAAACAGGTCATGCTGTTTACGACAATTGGATAAAGCAGTGCAAGTTTCCTGTTCTTGGCGCAAATATCGTTGATGCCAAGACTGGTGAACCTTACTTGAAACCATACGAGGTTTTCGAGCGTGACGGAGTGAAGATTGCTGTTCTTGGCTTGATTACGGAGTCCATTCCATGCTGGCTTCCAGAAGTGCTTTGGAGCGGCTTGAAGTTTGAACCTATGCTGGAAAGTGCCAAGAAATGGGTGAATGTCATCAAGACCAAGGAACAACCTGATGTGCTTATCGGTTTGTTCCATTCTGGAAGAGATGGACAGAAGCTTGGCAATACGATTGAGAATGCCTCTCAGCTTGTGGCAGAGAATGTTCGCGGCTTTGATGTTATCTTGTTTGGACATGACCACAGCCGCTTCTGCCAGGTGGTGGAAACTGATGAGTGGGATGACATTATGATGGTAAATCCTGGAAACAATGCAAATTATGCAGCAAGCGTGAAAATCATTGTACGCAAACATCCTACAAAGAACGGTACAAAGGAAGTTCAAGCCAAGCTTGTTGACATGAACAGATACGCTGTCAGTGAGGAATTCATGGATAGGTTCGGAACTCAGTTTGATGAGGTTAACGACTTTGTAAACAGAAAGATAGGTACAATTGATCGTACAATATATAGTCGCGAAGCTTTCTTTGGAAGCTCTGAGTTTGTTGACTTGCTACATAGCTTGCAACTTGAACTCACAGGGGCGGATGTGTCTTTCTGCGCTCCTCTTTCCGCAACAGCAAAGATTGCAGAAGGCGATATTCATGTTTCGGACATGTTCAGCCTCTACAGGTTTGAGAACATGCTCTATACAATGAAGCTCACAGGTCAGGAAATAAAGGATTATCTTGAGATGTCTTACGACCTCTGGACAAACCAAATGACATCTCCTGGTGACCATATCCTGCTCATTGAACCGGATCCAAAGAAGCAAAATGACGAGCGCTACCGTTTCAAGAACATGACTTTCAATTTTGACTCTGCTGCTGGTATCAAATACACAGTGGATGTAACGAAGCCAAGAGGTGAGAAAATCAACATCATTTCAATGGCAAACGGTGGCAAATTCTATCTTGACAAGGTGTATAAATGTGCCATCAACTCTTATCGTGGGAATGGTGGCGGCGACCTTCTTACAAAGGGTGCTGGCATTCCTTCTGAGGAGTTGGCGAGTCGCATAATAAGTTCTACCGAGAAAGACTTGAGATATTATCTCATGAAGCATATTGAGAAGGCAAAGACACTTAAGCCTCGTGCTTTGAATCAGTGGAAATTCGTGCCTGAAAATTGGGCAGAACCAGCTCTTGACCGCGATAGAAAACTCGTGTTGAGATAATGTGTAAAACAACCTGAAATTATATGTTATTCGTGCAATAAGTGTTTGGATTTTTTCCGTCGATACAGTTTATTCCAAAAAAAGAATGATTTTTTTTGCCGATTAATATATTTTTTCTAAATTTGCCCCGTTAATGGGTGCACTTCCGTGAAAGTGTTATCCGCAAACATATAAAATACTTTAATAACAAAATCATAACTGCCATGGGCTTAGTAGAACAAATCATTGCGCGTGCAAAGGCAAACAAGCAGCGCATCGTACTTCCTGAAGCATTGGAAGAACGCACTCTTACTGCAGCTGACAAGGTGCTTGCTGATGATATAGCAAACCTTATCCTGCTTGGTAATATCGACAAGATTCACGCTCTTGCCGACAAACTTGGTCTTAAGAATATTGACAAGGCTACTCTTATTGACCCAGAAAACAGCGATAAGGCTGAGGAATATGCAGCAGCTCTCGCTGAACTTCGCAAGAAGAAGGGTATGACTATCGAGCAGGCTCGCGAACTTGTCAAGGATCCTCTCTATTACGGATGTATGATTATCAAGATGGGCGATGCTGACGGCCAGATTTCTGGTGCTCTCTCTACAACAGGTGAGACTCTCCGTCCTGCTCTCCAGATTATCAAGTGTGCTCCTGGCATTTCTTGTGTTTCTGGTGCTATGCTCCTCATTACAGACAAACCTGAATATGGCGAGAACGGCGTACTCGTTGTCGGTGATGTTGCTGTTACTCCAATGCCAGACGCTTCTCAGCTTGCACAGATTGCCGTTTGTACAGCTCAGACAGCAAAGAGCGTTGCTGGTTTCGCTGATCCACGCGTTGCTATGCTCAGCTTCTCTACAAAGGGTTCTGCAAAGCACGAGGTTGTTGACAAGGTTGTTGAGGCTACAAAGATTGCCAAGGAACTTGCTCCAGACCTTAAGGTTGATGGTGAACTTCAGGCAGACGCAGCTCTCGTTCCATCTGTAGGCGAGAAGAAGGCTCCAGGTTCTGCTATTGCTGGTCATGCCAACACTCTCGTGTTCCCTTGCCTCGAAGTAGGTAACATCAGCTACAAGCTCGTTCAGCGTCTTGCTGGTGCTGAGGCTCTTGGTCCTATCCTTCAGGGTATCGCTCGTCCAGTGAATGACCTCTCTCGCGGCTGTTCTGTAGATGACATCTACAAGCTCGTGGCAATCACTGCTTGTCAGGCTATGGATGCGAAGTAGAAGAGCCCCCTATCCCCTTCCTTTCAGGACGGGGAAAATAGATTATCTCAAAGTAAAGGTCTTTTCAATAAAGAATAAATAAAACAAAATAGACTCCATTTCCCTCTGGAGAATAAACATTTAGCTCCCCGTCCTAAAAGGAAGGGGATGGGGGAAGGTCTCATGAAAATTCTTGTATTAAATTGCGGTTCGTCTTCAATTAAGTACGCTCTTTATAATATGGACGACAAGAGCGTGATGACAAGTGGTGGTGCTGAGCGTGTAGGCTTGGACAACGCTTTCGTAAAGGTAAAGCTCGCTAACGGCGAGAAGAAGCAGATTATGCACGACATCCCAGAACATACTGAGGGTGTTAAGTTCATTTTCTCTCTTCTTACAGACCCTGAAATCGGTGTGATCAAGGATCTCTCAGAGATTGACGCTGTAGGTCATCGTATGGTACATGGTGGTGAGAAGTTCAACCAGAGTGTTGTTCTTACTGACGAAGTTCTTGCTGCTTTCGAAGCTTGCAACGACCTTGCTCCTCTCCACAACCCAGCAAACCTCAAGGGTGTAAACGCTGTTAAGGAACTTATGCCAGGTCTTCCACAGGTAGGTGTGTTCGATACAGCTTTCCACCAGACAATGCCTGCTAAGGCTTATCTCTATGCAGTACCTTACGAGCTCTATGAGAAGTATGGCGTTCGTCGTTATGGTTTCCACGGAACATCTCACCGCTATGTTTCAGCTCGTGCTCTTGAATTCCTTGGCATGAAGGCAGAAGGTACAAAGGTTATCACAGCTCACATCGGTAACGGTGGTTCTCTTGCAGCTGTTGTTGACGGCAAGTGTGTTGACACTTCAATGGGTCTCACTCCACTTGAAGGTGTGATGATGGGTACTCGTTCTGGTGACATTGATGGTGGTGCTCTCACTTTCATCCAGAAGAAGCTCGGTCTTGACGCTGACGGTATGTCAAACCTCTTGAACAAGAAATCTGGTATCGCAGGTCTTTGTGGTTACACAGATATGCGCGATGTTGAGAACGCAGCTGCTGCAGGCGAAGAGAAGGCTGTCATTGCACAGGATTCTTACTTCTATCGCATCAAGAAGTATGTAGGTGCTTACGCTGCTGCCATGGGTGGTTGCGATGTCCTCGTGTTCACAGCAGGTGTTGGTGAAAACCAGACTGGTATGCGTGAAGCAGTTTGCGAAGGCATGGAGTACATGGGCATCAAGATCGACAAGGAGAAGAATGCAAAGATTCGCGGCGAAGAGGCTGTAATCTCTACTCCTGATTCAAAGGTTAAGGTTGTCGTAATCCCTACAGATGAGGAACTTATGATTGCAACCGATACAATGGCTCTTCTCTAAAAATATTTGATTCGAAATCTCGACACTTTCGAAATCTCGAAATGAATTTACTTGAAAAAATAAACTATCCGGCAGATCTTCGACAGTTGAAAGTTGAAGACCTGCCGCAGCTATGTTCAGAACTTCGCGAAGATATCGTGAAGGAACTTTCCGTGAATCCTGGCCATCTGGCTTCAAGTCTTGGTGCCGTAGAGATTACGGTTGCCATGCATTATGTGTTCGACACTCCGAAGGATCGTATCGTCTGGGATGTTGGACATCAGGCTTATGGCCATAAGATACTTACAGGAAGAAGAGAGCAATTCTGCACAAATCGTAAGCTTGGTGGTATTCGCCCATTCCCTTCACCAAAGGAAAGCGAGTACGACACATTTACTTGTGGTCACGCCTCAAATTCCATTTCTGCTGCTCTCGGTATGGCTGTTGCCAATAACCTTCAGACAGAAAAAGAGGTTGATAAAGAAAAATCCGTCAAGCGCAATGTGGTAGCCTTTATAGGTGACGGCGCTATGAGTGGAGGCTTGGCATTTGAAGGCTTGAACAATGTTTCTTCTACTCCGAACAATTTGCTTATTATCCTCAATGACAACGACATGAGCATCGATAATAGTGTCGGAGGAATGAAGGAGTATTTGAAGAACCTCAATACGAACGAGACATACAACAAGGTGAAATTCAAGGTCTCTAATTGGATGAAGACTAAAGGTCACCTTGATACGCATAGGAAAAACAAGATTCTTCGATTCAGCAATGCTGTCAAATCGGCTATCAGTGGACAGCAGAACATCTTTGAAGGACTCAACATACGATATTTCGGACCTTTTGACGGACACAATGTCATAGAACTTGTCCGAGTGCTTCGCCAGTTAAAGAATATGGAAGGTCCTAGACTTCTTCATATTCACACAAAGAAAGGCCATGGTTACGAGCCCGCAGAGGAAAACCCTTCTGTTTGGCACGCACCTGGAAAGTTTGATGCAGAGACTGGAGAACGAATTAAAGGAAAGCAGAAACTCACTAAGTATCAAGATGTTTTCGGATATACACTTCTTGAACTGGCAAAGGAAAATCCAAAGATTGTCGGCATAACTCCTGCCATGCCTTCTGGTTGCTCCATGAGCATAATGCAGAAGGAAATGCCTGATAGGGTGTTTGATGTGGGAATTGCAGAAGGCCATGCAGTTACATTCTCTGCCGGTCTTGCAAAAGAAGGATTGATTCCGTTCTGCAACATCTACAGCAGCTTCTCACAACGTGCGTACGATAATATAATACATGATGTGGCTATCCTGAATCTTCCTGTGGTTATCTGTCTTGACAGAGCAGGACTTGTTGGTGAAGACGGCTCTACTCATCATGGTGCCTATGATTTGGCATTCCTTCGTGCCATACCTAATCTTACCATATGCGCTCCAATGAATGAGGTGGAACTTCGAAACATGATGGCTACAGGTGTTGGACACAATGGCACTTTCGTAATTCGCTATCCGCGCGGATGTGGCGCCATTGCCGATTGGTGTCAGCCGCTGGAGAAGATGGAAGTGGGGAAGGGTAGAAAACTGAAAGATGGCAATGACATTGCTGTACTCTCTCTCGGAAACATCGGCAACAATGCTGCAGAAGCCATTGCTGAGTACGAAGCTGAACATCCTGAAGTTCATATAGCTCATTACGATATGCGATTCCTCAAGCCTCTCGACACATCTATTATAAATGAGGTGGCAAGAAAATTCAAGCGTATCATCACGATTGAAGATGGTTGCAAAAATGGCGGATTCGGTTCTGCTGTGTTGGAAAGTCTCTGTGAGACATGCTGTGAGGAAAACATCCCAATGCCAAGAGTCAACATCCTCGGCATTCCTGACACATTCGTGAATCATGGTACAGTGCCACAACTCCAAGATATTTGTGGCATAGATGTGAAGTCGATAAAGGCTATATTCTGATAACGCAAACGCCAATAACTTAACATTCGGAAGTGAATATTATCATCGCTGGTGCCCATGAGATTGGCACACACCTCGCAAAGCTTCTATCTCGCTTGAACCACGAAGTGAAGCTCATTGATCAAGATCCTGATCAGCTTTCTCGTTTCGGCGATTACGACTTGCTTACATACTGTGGATATCCTTCATCCATTCAAACCCTGAAAGAGGTAGAGGTGAAGAATGCTGACTTGTTCGTGGCCGTCACATTAGATGAGGACATGAACCTGAACTCCTGCTATATGGCAAAATATATGGGAGCGAAGAAATGTGTGGCAAAGGTGAATAGCTCGGAGTATGCCGACAATGAGCATAAGCACATGTTCAAGTATCTTGGTGTTGACTCTGTTATCTATCCAGAACAATTGGCAGCCAAACAGATAGCTTCTGGATTGAAGCTGTCTTGGGTTCGTCAGAAGGTTGATTTTGAGAACAGTGAACTCGTACTTCTCGGTATTAAGCTTCGAGAGGAAGCAAGGATTCTTGACACGCCTCTCAAGGATCTCTGTAATGCAACCACTCCTTACCACGTTGTAGCTATCAAGCGTGGCGATGAGACTATCATACCTGGTGGTTTTGACTCTTTGAAAAAGTTCGACCTTGCCTATTTCATGACCACGAAGCAATATATTCCTTATCTCCGCAAACAGGTGGGTAAGGAGCATTATGTGGATGTGAAAAAGGTTATGTTCCTTGGTGCGGGCGATACTGGTTTGCGTGCATTGCAGGAAGTTCCTTCTTATCTTGATGTAACTGTATTTGAGAAAGATGTGAACCGATGCAACAAGGTAAACGATCTCATAGACAACAATCGCATCTTGATGATTGAATCTGATGGTAGAGACATTCAGTCGCTTGTTGATGAAGGTCTTGCAAGCACTCATGCATTCGTTGCTTGTACAGGAAATGCTGAAACAAATATCCTGGCATGCCTTACTGCAAAGAAATTTGGAGTGCGAAAGACAGTTGCTGTCATTGAGAATATGGATTATGCCCACATGGCAGTCAGTCTTGACATCGGAACAATTGTCAACAAGAAAGCCCTCGCAGCATCCCATATCTATCAGCAACTTCTTGACCATGGGGATGTAGCAGACATTCGTTACCTTATGACGGCAGACGCAGACATTGCTGAATTTATCGCCAATGAAGGTTCAAAGGTAACGAAAAAGCCTGTAGCAAACCTTGGACTTCCTAAAGGTTGCACCATAGGTGGTCTTGTTCATGATGGCAAAAGCGAACTCGTTTCGGGATCTACGCAAATCGAGGCTGGCGACCGCGTCATAGTGTTCTGCCATAACAGTCAGGTATATAAAGTTGAAGGTTTCTTTAGATGATAAACTACAAACTCATATTGAAAATCCTCGGGGCTTTGCTTTTTGGTGAAGCCTTCTTGATGATTGTGCCATTGCTGGTAACGCTCTTTTATAAGGACGCCCAGAATGATAATGCAGATGTGTTTGGACTTCTCTTTAGCATACTTGTTACACTTATCTCTGCCCTTCTTTGCCGATATTACGGACAGCCTGACAAAGAGGCAATGAAGAGAAAGGAAGCTTACCTTCTAGTTTCTCTTACTTGGATCATTTTCTCCGTTTTCGGTTCGCTACCGTTCATAATGAGCGGAATGGTAGGCACATATACAGATGCCTTTTTCGAAACAATGTCTGGTTTTACCACTACAGGTTCTACCATTATTGACAATATTGATGTCTATCCAGCAGGCCTTCTCCTGTGGCGCTCCATGACGCAGTGGATTGGAGGTTTGGGAATAGCATTCTTCACTATAGCCATTCTTCCTGGACTTGTTGTTGGTGGCAGCGTGCAAGTATTTTCTGCCGAGGCAACGGGACCTCTTCGCACAAAGATGCATCCGAAGCTTTCTACGAATGCAAAGATGATCATCTCAGTTTACACTGTGCTTTCCGTGGCTTGTGCTGCATGCTTTTACTTCGGAGGAATGCCTATGTTCGACGCATTGAATTACGCAATGTCAACGACGGCAACAGGTGGTTTTGCCACTCACGGTTCTTCCACATCTTTCTATAAATCAGCGTTTATTGATTACACCACAATCTTTTTCATGTTCTTCTCTGGCGTTAATTTCACGATGCTTTATCTGGCTATTGTGAAAGGTCAACTCAAGAAACTGTGGAAGGATTCTGAATTTCGCTTTTATGTTTACATGGTAGGCATTGCAACATTGATTATTACGCTCTGCCTCACTTTCGGCCACTCACATTACGACATCTTCAAGGCTTTCCGCAATGCCCTTTTCCAGGTTGTTTCCTTCGTTACCACAACGGGCTCTTTCAACGACGATACCTCAAATTGGCCTCGCTTCACATGGCTTGTTCTCGTTGTACTTATGTTTACCGGGGCATGTGCTGGTAGTACCAGCGGTGGATTGAAGTGCATTCGCGCCGTGATGATCATGAAGGTAGTGCGCAATGAACTTAAGAAACTCCTTCATCCTAAGGCTGTTCTTCCCCTTAAAGTCAATGGCAACACTGTTTCGATGCAGCAGCAGGTCACGCTACTTGCGTTCATTGTCGTCTATCTGTTGCTATGCGTCATGACATACGCCGTATTGATGATTTTTGAAGCCGATTGGATAAACACCATCGATGCCATAACAATTGCCATAAGCAGTGCCAGCAATGTGGGTCCTGCTCTTGGAAATCCTATCGGAAACACAAGTTCGTGGTCGCAGCTCTCCGACATTTCAAAATGGCTTTGCTCAATCCTGATGCTCATGGGACGTCTTGAAATCCTCGGTGTCTTGGTGCTCTTTACCCCTGCTTTCTGGCGCGAAAGATAGCCTGACTGATAAATAATCTTTCATATTTCGTCAAAGATGTTACAATTGTTGCTATGACGTTACATTTCTGTTATAATTATTTTGCTGAATGTTAATAAATGTGTATATTTGCAGCAAAATTTTTAACACTTATTGACTATTATTCATAGTTATGGACACAATTGTTAACATCCTCTCTCTCCTCGGTGCCCTTGCACTTTTCCTCTTTGGTATGAAAACCATGAGTGAAGGCTTGGAAAAGTTTGCAGGTGATCGCTTGCGCAATATTCTTGCAGCGATGACAAAGAACCGCTTTATGGGTGTTGTGACAGGTATCACTGTCACTGCGTTGATACAATCGTCTTCGGCTACTACCGTGATGGTTGTATCTTTTGTTAATGCAGGACTCATGAATCTTGCGCAAGCTATCGGCGTGATCATGGGTGCCAATGTCGGTACAACAGTTACGGCTTGGATTATTTCTGCTGTCGGTTTCAAGGTTGACATTGCCGCATTTGCCATTCCGCTGCTTGCCATCGGTATGCCGCTGATTTTCGGTAGCAACTCAAAGCGCAAATCAATAGGTGAGTTCATCTTCGGTTTCGCATTCCTCTTTATGGGTTTGAGTTTTCTCCAGGAGTCTGCCAAGGCTCTTAATATAGGTTCTATGGTGGCAACGATGCTTGCTGGCGTAGCCGATGGAGGTTTCTTCACAATAATACTTTTCGTAATCGTAGGTGCTCTTGTTACAATGCTTGTCCAGGCGTCAGCTGCTACAATGGCTATCACATTGATGCTCTTCGACATGCATATCCCAGGTTTCGGTCTTGAACAGGCAGCAGCCCTTGCAATGGGACAGAACATCGGTACTACCATTACAGCGTTCATTGCTTCCCTTACAGCCAACACTCAGGCACGCCGTGCAGCTCTCGCTCACATGTTCTTCAATGTGTTTGGCGTAGTTGTGGTATTGGTTCTCTTCTACCCATTCTGTAATGGAGTTAGCTGGTTTGTGGAAAATATCATGATGGCAGGCGACAATGACCTCTTCAAGCTTTCTACATTCCACACCGCATTCAACATCTTTAATACAGTCCTTCTCATTGGTTTCGTGAAGCAGATTGAGACTTTCGTTTGCAAGGTTCTCCCAATGAAGGAAGATCAGGAAGACTCTCGCCTCAAGTACATCTCTGGCGGTCTCCTCTCTACTGCAGAGCTTTCCATCTGGCAGGCACGCAACGAGGTTGGTGTTATGGCAGAGCGCTGTGTACGAATGCTCCAGCTCGTTCGCGATCTTATGACAATGGACAAGGAGGCTGATTTTGAGAAGCAGTACCAGAAGATTGAGAAGTACGAGAAGATTACTGACAACATGGAAGAGGAGATTGCCGGTTATCTGCGTAAGGTAAGCGAAGGACGCCTCTCTGCTCACTCAAAGAACCATATTGCTTGCATGCTTCGTGAGGTTGACGAACTTGAGTCAGTTGGTGATTCAATGTTCCACCTTGCTCGCACTCTTGCACGCAAGCGCAAGAACGAGCCTACAGAGTTCACTGTTAATCAGCAGGCTAACATTGAGATGATGCTCAATTTCACAAGCGATGCTCTCGACGATATGCACGCTGTGATAACTGGTCCTGAGAATGAACCTCTCAGCATTGCCAAGAACTACAAGAACGAGGAGAAGATCAATACGCTTCGCAACCAGTGTCGCGCTGAGAACCTCGAGGCAGTAAGCCGTGGCGACTATAGCTACCGTCTTGGTACATTCTACAACGACTTCATCTCTGAATGCGAGAAGGTGGGCGACTACGCTCTCAATGTAGTTCAGGAAGAAGCAAAGGTTGGTAGATGATAACACTCCTACATGAATTTCTTCGCATGAAAGCGAACAAAAAGATAATGCAGAAAGCCATAGTACTCGCTATGGCTTTTGCTGTTTCAGTGCCTATGTTCGCGCAAGGTGACAACATAAAGGTGCTGAATGCTAACAGCCAACAAAGTTTCGCAGCATCGATTCCGGCGGGTGAATACAGCGGAATTACGCACATTGTTGCAGACACCTTTGCAGTCGTAAGCGACAAGGCACCTGGAAATGGGTTCTTCCTGTGGAAAATACAGACAGATTCCGTGTCGGGAATTATCCGAAGCGTGGAGAATCTCGGCTATCGTGGCAGCGGTTCCGGGCAGACGGACACGGAAGGCATTGCCTATAATCCGCACACGAAGACCATTTTCCTTAGCAACGAGTCGAGAAATTCCATCACAGAACTCACGCTTGATGGCAATCCAACAGGCAGAACAGTTGCTCTTCCTGACAGCGTTAGCCGAAAGATAAGCGGTAACATGGGATTGGAGTCACTCTGCTACGACAGCGATTCTCATCGGCTTTGGACAGCTACGGAGGGAGCAATAGCCAACTCCAATTCCTTTGTTGAAAGGGACAAAGCGGCGGTAAGGATCTTTTCCTTCAATGATTCGCTGCAGCTTGCCGCGTGGTATAATTATGCTCTTGATGCTCCTTCCACGACAAAGCCTTCACGCATCTTCACGCTTGGCGTGAGCGACCTTGCTGCAATTGGCAATGGCAAACTGCTTGTCCTTGAACGAGAGGCTAGGGTAGCGGAAAACTATGTTGGTTCTTCTACTATAACGAAGATCTATGTTGTAGATACCAGTGCTGCTGCCATTGGTGCGACACTTTCAAAAAGACTCCTTCTCTCTTTCGATACAAAACTCACTCTTCTGCGACAGGATTGGGCAAACTTCGAGGGTATCTGCGTAGTGCCTTCAGACTCCGATACGAAGACATTGGTGCTGGTTTCTGATTCGCAGAGTCAGTATAGGGGTGTGCTGAAGGATTGGCTGAAGACTATTCTTGTTGAATAGCTACAAATGCTTGATTCGCCATTCTTTCGGATATCGGTTGTTAGCGCGGCTACCGATGTTCTTCACCGTACCAAGAATGAATCCTTTGTACGAAACGGCTACGATTCCTTTTGGCATCTCGGCAGACAGCGTTATGGAGTTGCCGCGGAGGTAGTTGAGAGCATCGTCGATGGAAAGTTCGCAGACAGGCATGTCTTTGTCGATAGCATCTTCCATGGTTTTTGACAGAGTGTTAAGACGGCACTTTGCCTTTTTTCTTGAACATTCCCCTTTCTTCATGAAGGCTACCATGAACTGTCCTTCGCCACAGTCTTGTCCCGGAATGAACTTGCGTGGTTCCACTATAATCTCGCCGCCCAACTCGTTGACGATGAACTCCATGTTATCCTCGTCCTCGTATCGGTTGAATGTACAAGTGGAATATACAAGCACACCTCCTTCGCGAAGGCAAGCCCACGCATTGCTGACGATTTCGCGCTGCAGATTGGCACATTTCATCACATTGTCGAAGCTCCATTCGCCTATTGTGGCATGGTCTTTCCTGAACATTCCTTCGCCTGAGCATGGCACATCACACACGATGAGGTCGAACAAGTAGCCGGCACGAGCTATCTCGTCGGTGGAGTTGTTGGTTACGATGACTGTTGGTTCCAGCTTCTTGCTTTTGCTGATGTCAGCAAGCGCACTTTTCTCCATGTTCTCAGCTAAAATCCATGCGCGTTTCCTGACAAACTCGTTCGAAACGAGAGTGGCAGTTTCCGAAAGATAATCCTTGATAATCAGTGACTTTCCGCCGGGTGATGCGCAGAAATCGGCTGCATAGTTTATCTCAAGTCCTTCAGTAGCTTTCCTGAGCACCTCGTCAAGATACTGCGAACTGGCTTCCTGCACATAGTAGGCGCCGGCATGAAGAAGTGGGTCGAGCGTGAACACAGGTCGCTCTTTCAGGTAATATCCCTTTGATGACCACGGAATCTCCCTGTCTATAGGCAGATGCTCAACATCTTTGCGCGTAGTATTGCCGCTGAGACGAATGCTTACAGGCGTAGCTTCCTCAAAAGAAGCGAGATATTTCGCCCAAAGCTCGTCGCCGAAAAGCTGTTTTGTGTATGTGATGAAGTCGGAAGGGAGATTCATAGTGGAGAGTGAAAACTAAAATAGCAATCCAAATTGCTTTATTATTGCCGACACCACCCAAGCGAGTAGGGTAGTGTAACCTGCTGCGAAAAGTGCCCAGCGCCATGAACCTGTTTCAGCCTTGATGGCAGATATCGTGGCGATACAAGGGAAATATATCAGCACAAAGACAAGATAGCAGAAAGCTGTGAGCCCATCTATGCCGTTGGCTTCCATCTTCTTACGGAGCACTGGATAACGTTCGCTCTGGTCTATCGAGTCGTCGGCAATGGTCTCGTCGTCTGCGTAAAGAACGCCCATCGTGGAAGCTGTAATCTCCTTTGCACTGATACCTGCGAAGAGACTGACATCGAGTTTCCAGTCAAATCCTTGTGGACGGAAAACAGGTTCTATGACCTTGCCAACCTGTCCGATGTAGCTCTGCTCATGCTGCTCTTGCTGCGAAAGTTCCGGGTGGTGTGGGAAATAGCTTAAAGCCCAAACGATGAGAGAACCCACGAGAATTATTCCACCCATCTTCTTCAGGTATTGCTTGCCCTTCTCCCATGTATGGCGAGTAATGGCCTTTACTGTCGGGAAACGGTATGGCGGAAGCTCCATCACGAACGGCGTGTCTTCGCCAGTGATGAGATATTTGCTGAACAGTCGGCTGACAATAACGGCTACCAATATACCGATGGCATAAAGTGCGATGAGAACGAGCGACTGGTATTCCACGGCGAAGAATGTGCCAACAATCATTATGTATATCGGCAGACGCGCTGAGCAACTCATGAACGGAATGACCATCATCGTTAGCAGACGCGAGCGACGGCTTTCAATGGTGCGCGTTGACATTACCGCCGGCACGTTGCAGCCGAAACCCATGACAAGCGGAATGAACGATTTGCCATGAAGTCCCATCTTGTGCATCACCTTATCCATGATGAAAGCAGCTCGCGACATGTAGCCAGAGTCTTCCATGAACGAGATGAAGGTGTAAAGAATGAGAATCTGTGGAAGGAAAACAATCACAGCGCCCACACCTGCTATCGCTCCATCGACAATCATGTCCTGGAAGAATCCCTCCGGCAATACGCCTCTCAGCCAGTCGGAAAGCAGACCAACGCCCGAATCTATCCAATCCATCGGATACTGACCAATGGCGAATGTGGCGTAGAACATGGCGAAAAGTACAAGGAAGAAAAGTGGGAAGCCGACATAGCGATGCGTGAGAATGGCATCAAGAACATGCGTGAACTCGTAGGTGTTCGTCTTTGTGCCTTCCTCGTTGTTTGCCTCATGGAGAGCACCGTGGATGATGCCGTAGCGAGCATTCATGATGGCAGTCTCGGAATCCTCGTTGAGTTCCTTCTGGATGATCTCTGCCTGCTCGTCACGAACGCGGATAATGTCCTTGTAGTTAGGCAGTTCCTTGAGTTTGCGGTCTGCCTCTTTGTCGTTCTCAAGAAGCTTAACGGCAACATAGCGAGTGGAATATTTGAGTCGCAGGTCATTGTTCTTCTTCAGCTCAGTCTGGATGTTCTGAATGGCATCCATGATGGCCTCGCCGTAATTGAGGTGGATGTGTCGAAGAGAGTGGTCGTGAGTATGGCGATGATGAGAATGCTTACCGTCATTTATAGGGTGCGAATGAAGATGCCCTTCCTCGTTCTCGTGCTTGTCGTCATGCGCGTGAGTCTTCTTTATCTGCTTGCCTTCATAGACGCGGATGACGGTCTCGAAGAGTTCGTTTACTCCCTTTCCATCCTTGAACACAGTAGGAATCATCGGGATGCCGAGGAGTTCGCCGAGGATGTCCAAGTCGAGCTTGTCGCCACGGCTTTCAAACTCGTCAAACATATTGAGAGCTCCCACCACGCGGAGGTTCATGTCAATGAGCTGCGTAGTAAGGTAAAGGTTGCGCTCGATGTTGGAAGAGTCGATGACATTTATGATCACATCAGGCATCTTCTCCACAATCTGCTTGCGCACATAAAGTTCCTCCGGGCTATATGCTGAGAGCGAATAAGTGCCAGGGAGGTCAACAATGTTGAAGTAATAGCCGTTGTATTCAGCATAGCCTTCCTTGGCATCCACGGTAACGCCAGAGTAGTTGCCCACGCGTTCGTGAGCGCCGGAAACGAAATTGAAGAGCGAGGTCTTTCCGCAGTTCGGATTTCCGATGAGTGCGACATTTATTGTGTGAATCTGCTTGCGTGCCTCAGCTTGGCTTTCGCTCACGCAGTCGTCGTGGGATTCTATGGTGATAGGTCCGTCAGCGAGGTCCTCCGTTACCTTCCTCTTGTCGGCAACGACCTCTATCTGAGCAGCCTCAGCACGGCGAAGACTCACCTCGTAGCCCATGATCTTGTATTTCACGGGGTCTTGAAGCGGAGCGTTGAGCAGCACCTTGACCTCCTTGCCACGGATAAATCCCATCTCCACAATACGCTTGCGGAAACCTCCGTGGCCGAGCACTTTCACGATGTAGCCAGACTCGCCGTTGTTCAATTCTGATAGTTTCATGCTGCAAAGGTACTTCTTTTCTTTGATATTCTGCTGAATATCACGTTTTATTCACCACTTTTGGGTATATTTTCCAAGTTTTTGCGTAATTTTGCGGCATGAATACCACGCCAGAATACAGGATGAGACGAGCAGAAGACTTGTTCATGCAAGGATTCAACTGCTCGCAGAGTGTTGTTGCCGCCTTTGCCGATGTCTATGGACTGACGGAAGAGCAGGCGCTGAGAGTCAGTGCCGGATTGGGCGGCGGAATAGGCAGGATGCGATTGACTTGCGGTGCAGTCTGCGGTCTTGCGCAGTTGGCAGGACTCGATTGCGGTTCCACGACACCAGGCGATCGCGAAGGGAAGTCGGCTTGCTACAAAGTCGTTCAGCAACTCTCGAAAGCTTTTGAGGAAGAACACGGCAGCATCTGTTGTAAGGAACTGCTGCAACTAAAAAAAGATGCGCCACTGACCTACGAAGCCAGTGAGCGCACCGCAGAATATTACAAATCGCGTCCTTGCGTAAAGCAGATAATATCCGCAGCAAGGATATTTGCCGAATATCTGCAAGAGAAGTAACTGTTTTTATCACGAATTTACTTCTTTCGTTCGAGCTCTGCAAGATTATCCAATTTCTTTTGCTCAAGGAATTCATCTACGCCGCAGAGGTGTTCCTTGACTTTCCCTCCTCCAAACTCGTAGGTCTTGGTGGTAAGTCCGCTGAGGAAGTCGCGGTCGTGGCTCACTACGATGAGTGTGCCGTCGAAGTCGCGTAAGGCTTGCTTCAGGATGTCCTTCGTCTTAAGGTCAAGATGGTTTGTCGGCTCGTCAAGAATGAGGAGGTTCACCGGCTCAAGAAGTAGTTTTATCATGCACAGGCGAACCCTCTCGCCACCGCTGAGCACCTTCACTTTCTTCTGGCTCTCTTCGCCTCCAAACATGAATGCTCCGAGAAGGTCGCGAATCTTCAGTCGCATCTCGCCAACGGCTATGTCGTCGATGGTTTGATATATGGTCTTGCTTTCATCCAGCAGGGAAGCGCTGTTTTGGGCAAAGTAACCAATCTGGACATTATGTCCGATAGTCAGCGTGCCATCGTGCTCGATTTCCTGCATGATACACTTCACGAGCGTTGACTTACCCTCGCCATTGCGACCTACGAATGCCACCTTGTCGCCTCGCTCTATTGTTAGCGAAGCATTCTGGAAGACAAGCTTTCCGTCGTAACTCTTGCCTACGCCATCGCAAATGACAGGGTAGTTTCCGCTGCGTGGAGATGGTGGGAACTTGAGGCGAAGAGCTGATGTGTCTTCTTCGTCAACCTCGACAAGTTCAAGTTTCTCAAGCCACTTTACCTTGCTCTGCACCTGGAATGTCTTTGAATATGTACCCTTGAAGCGCTCTATGAACTCCTTTGCCTCTGCAATGAGTTTCTGCTGATCGTCATACTGCTTCTGTTGCTGTGCGCGGCGTTCCTTGCGGAGTTCAAGGTAATGGCTGTAGGTTGCCTTGTAATCGTAGATGCGGCCAAGGGTAACTTCGATTGTTCTCGTTGTGATGTTGTCAATGAAACGGCGGTCGTGACTGATTACGACAACAGCCATCGGACTGTCCATGAGGAACTGCTCGAGCCATCCGATAGACTCGATGTCAAGATGGTTTGTAGGCTCGTCGAGCAGCAGGACATCAGGCTTCTGCAGAAGGAGTTTGGCAAGTTCGATGCGCATTCGCCATCCACCAGAGAATTCTGATGTTTGTCGCTGAAAATCAGTGCGTTCGAAGCCGAGACCGAGAAGTGCTTTCTCAACATCTTCCTCAAAATGAGTGCGATCTATGGCGTAGAATTTCTCGCTCATCATGCTTACTTTCTCAATGAGAGCCATGTATTCCTCGCTCTCGTAGTCGGTGCGGATGGTGAGTTGGTTGTTGATCTCGTTTATCTCCTCTTCCATGGCGTTGATGTGTGCGAAAGCTTTCAAGGCTTCGTCCCAAACGGTATTGCCATCTTCTGTCATGAGATGCTGCGGAAGGTAGCAGATAGTGCAATCTTTCGGAGCGGAAACGCTACCTCTTGTAGCTGTCCTGACACCGGCAAGAATCTTCAGAAGCGTTGATTTTCCTGCGCCATTCTTGCCCATGAGAGCAATCCTGTCCTTTGGATTAATAACGAACGATATGTCTTTGAAGAGGGTTGTGCCGCCAAATTCTACGGTCAATCCGTCTATTGAAACCATTTTTCAGGGTTGTTTAGGGTTAATGTACTATCGTTGCACTTTGAGGTTCTGCAATCAACTTGCTGTCATGGATTGTCTGGATTCCATTTTCATCAATTATTCCTTCCTTGCAGACTATGGTGTAAGATGTTATTGGGAGTTCTATCTCCACTGCCTTCTTGTTTGCATTGAGCACCACGATGATGTCTTTCCATTCGTCGCCGCCAGCGTTGTTCTTGAGACGGAAAGCCACTACGCCATCCTTCGCTGGAAGGAACTCAAGATGCTTGCGAACGAGATCTGCATCGCCAAGTCGGAAAGCTGGGTGGTTCTTGCGAAGGGAAATGAGACGACTGTAGTATTCAAACACCTGTGGATATTTCTTGAGGTTGTTCCAGTCGAGATGGTTCACTTCGTCAGGTGAGTTGTAGCTGTTGTGAACGCCTTTCTTGTCACGAAGCATCTCTTCACCGGCAAGCATGAAAGGCACGCCCTGAGAAGTGAAGACTGCTGTCTGTGCGAGAAGGTCAAGACGGATGAGCTCTTCCGTGGTGATGTTTGGAATGCTTGCGCGAAGACGGTCAGTGAGGCACATGTCGTCGTGGCAGCTGACGTATGAAATCATCTGGTAAGGCTGCTTTGCCCAGAAAGCCTGGGTGTAGTTTACCTTCTTGACATCTATCTGCGGATGCTTCACTGCGCCAGCGATACCGAACTTTATGCTCTCCTCATTGCCCGGAAGAGCACCGAGGAATGCTGTCTTCTTGTCGTCAGAGAAAGGTCCACGAAGAGCGTCGCGCATCTCGTCAGAGAAAGCTGCAATGCCGTCGAGCTTGCTTGTATTGACCTTCATTGCGAGCTGACTTTCAGGGAGTTGCGGGGATTCTGCCGCCCAACCTTCTCCGTAGATGAAAGCAGAAGGATTTATTTCCTTCACAGCCTTTTGGATTTCGTTCATTGTCTCAATGTCATGAATTCCCATCAGGTCAACGCGGAAGCAGTCGATGTGATATTCAGTTGCCCAATACTTGAAAGATTCTATCATGTATTGGCGCATGTAAGCCTTCTCGGAAGCAGTCTCGTTGCCACAACCGCTGCCGTTGGCGAGAGTTCCGTCCTTCTTCAAGCGATAGAAATAGCCAGGGTAGGTGCGTTCGAAATTGCTGTTCTCAACATCCATCGTGTGATTCAATACAACATCCATTATCACGCGGATGCCTGCATCATGAAGACTCTGCACCATGCGCTTGAACTCACGAATACGAACCTCCGGAAGGAAAGGGTCGGTAGAGTAAGAGCCATCAGGCACATTGTAGTTGAGAGGGTCGTAGCCCCAATTGAATTGTGGCACATCAAGGCGTGACTCGTCAATGGAAGCAAAGTCAAAGGAAGGCTGGAAATGGACTGCATTTATACCCAAATCCTTAAGGTGCTGAATTGCATTGAAATGGGTGAGAGCCAGGTACTTGCCACCATCCTTTATGTTTGCAGACTTGTCTATGGAGTAGTCGCGATGGTGCATTTCGTATATCACGAGATCGCATGGGTTCTTTGTGTAGATGAAGTTGTCCTGCTCCCAACCTACAGGATTTGTCTTCTTCATGTCAATGACAGCCGCACGCTTTCCGTTTACGCCGACAGCCTTTGCAAACACACCAGGACATTCGCCCTTGCCAATGTCGAAAGTGTAGAACTTGCCTTCAAGGTCGCCCTTCACAATGGCAGAAAACGAGTCTGTTCCGACGCGTTTCATCTTCACGGTCTTGATAGCCTTGCCGCCTTCACCGTCCTTGTAGATGCGAATCTTAGGCTTGCTTCCATCTGGAGCCAGGAGTGTGAAGGTTGTTGCTTCACGGCTATAAACGGACTCTTTGAAATCTTGTGCTTGTGTCGGAATGAATGACATTGATAATAGTAGGGATGTGATGATGGATTTGCTTATCATTGTGATTAATTTGTTTGGATTCTGTGCTTATTTTCAGCAGTTTACCTGCCAAACAGTCAGTTTTTTAGTGCTTTATAGTTGCAAAGAGCAAAAAAAATATTATATTTGCACCTTGAAAACTATCTTTTTTCTTTTGAATTATTCACACTTTAATCATTTATATCGTATGAAAAATTTCAAATTCTTACTCCTCATTGCTGCGTTGTTCGTTGCTACAACAGGCATGGCAAAGGAGATGTGGGAGGTTCAGTTTGCAACTTCTCCAGAAGCAAAGCTTAGTGACCATGCAAAGCTTATCAAGTCTGTACTCAAGGAAAACTGCAAGGGTTTCGACAAAGTAGAGATTAAGGAAAAGTCAAAGACTCTGATCATTACTTTCGATTATGAGCGCACTACTCCTCAGGAGATGCTCAATCTTCTCAATGAGAAACTTCCTACTCTCAAGGCTTCAATGACAGAATCTGTTCAGCCAATGTCTCTCGACCTCCAGAAGGCTCAGGATAAGTTCAGCGATGCCAAGAAAGATCGTCAGAAGGCTATCGATAAGCTCAAGGAAGCATGCGACGATTACGACAAAGCTTACAACGAACTTGAGAACCAACTCAGCAAGGCAACTAAGCGCGGCTATGTTCAGCAGAGCGAGATTGTCAGAACTGAGATAAAGATTTCTGAAGATTAAGAGCCTTAAGTAATAAGTAAAAAGTAATAAGTAATAAGTATGATTAGTTTTTTACTTATGCGGTCTGCGTCGTAGAAACAAATCGTTTTTAGTGTAATCATACTTGTTACTTATTACTTAATACCTATTACTTCTTTATTACGGAGATAGCGAAACCGCCGCCTGAAGCCTGCTTGATGGTAAGCTTCGTGCCTTTCTTTATTATCTTCTTTGTAATCTTGTATGCCTTAGGATTTGTTTCGTAGTGAGCATCCTTTGCATCTTCGTAGATTGTTGCCTCGTACTTTGCACCGTTGTCAAGGAAGTCGAAGTTGAGCACAGTTGTATGTCCGTCAGCATCACACTTTCCGCCGATGAACCAGTTGTCCGTACCCTTTGCCTTGCGAGCTACTGTGAGATACTTGGCAGGTTCTGCCTCGAGATATTTTGAGTCGTCCCAATCCACTGCAACATCGCGGATGAACTGGAAAGCATCGTCAAACTTCTTGTAGTTCTCTGGAAGGTCGGCAGCCATCTGTAGTGGACTGTACATCGTAACATAAAGAGCGAGCTGGCCGACGAGAGTTGTGTGAACGAAAGAAGTGTTTTCGCTCCATGTGTTGAGCTGTGTTTCAAGGATGCCTGGAGTGTAATCCATAGGACCGCCAATCAATCGAGTGAAAGGAAGGATGCAAGTGTGGTAAGGCTCAGAACCTCCGAAAGCCTCGTACTCTGTACCGCGGGCAGATTCGTTGCCAATCCAGTTTGGATATGTACGACAGATACCAGTTGGGCGAGTTGCCTCGTGGGCATTAACCATGATGTGATGCTTTGCAGCCTCCTTTATGCAGTAGAGGTAGTGGTTGTTTGATGCCTGAGAGTAGTGGTGCTCTCCGCGTGGAAGAACATCGCCAACATAACCGCTCTTCACAGCGTTGTAGCCGTACTTGTTCATCAGCGTGTAAGCCTTCTCCATCCAGCGCTCGTAGTTTGGAATAGAGCCTGAGGTCTCGTGGTGCATCATGAGACGAACTCCCTTTGAATGAGCGTAGTCGTTGAGCATCTTGATGTCGAAGTCAGGGTAAGGAGTGATGAAATCAAAGACAAAATCCTTCTGATGGCCGAACCAATCTTCCCAACCTTCGTTCCAACCTTCCACGAGAACCTGGTCAAGACCGTTCTCAGCAGCGAAGTCTATGTAGCGCTTCACTTCTTCGTTTGTAGCGCCATGAATGCCGTGAGGCTTTGCGTTCTTGTAGTCTGTCTCGCCGAGTTTCACCGATGGGTATTGGTAAGTGTAGCTCCAATGCTTTCTGCCTACGATCATTTCCCACCACACACCACAATATTTCACAGGCTTAATCCAAGAAGTATCGTCAAGGGCGCAAGGTTCGTTGAGGTTGAGAGTGATGTTGGAAGCAAGAATGTCGCGAGCATCATCGCTCACGATGACTGTACGCCAAGGAGTGTTGAACGGTGTTTGTACGAAGCCTTTCATGCCAGTTGCATCTGGAGTGAGCCAAGACGTGAAGACCATGTTCTTGTCGTCAAGGTTCAGGTGCATCGTTGGATAGTTGATGCAGGCAGCCTCGTGAATGTTAATGTATAAACCGTCGTCAGTCTTGAGCTGAAGAGCTGTCTGCACACCAGTCTTTGAGAACTGCGTGCGAGAAGAGTTGTCTGTCCAGGCTGCGTCAAACTTTCCGCGGATTTCCGACATCCTTGAGATTACATGTTCAAACTCCTGAGTGTCGTAATCGCCTGGAATCCAATATGCTGTGTGGTCTCCAGTCATGGCAAACTCCGACTTCTCTTCCTTTATGATGAAGTAACTGAGGGAATCCTGCATTGGGAATTCATAGCGGAATCCCATGCCATCGTCAAACACGCGGAAACGGATAGCGATGTTTCGCTCTGAAGAAGGCTGATTGAGGTTTACGAGAAGTTCGTTGTAGTGGTTGCGAATCTCTTTCCATTCGCCCCAAACAGGCTTCCATGTCTCGTCGAAAGTGCTTGTCTCTGTGCTTGTGATCTTGAAACCGTCCATGAGATCTGTCTCACGGAAGTCCTTGCTCGCATGCTTTTCCTTGGTGAGTTCAAGACCAAGATGCGAAGGTTTGCACACCTGCTTGTCCTTGTAAGACAGGGTATAGGTAGGACGGGTGTTGTCCAAAGAGAATGTTAGCGAGACATTACCGTTAGGAGATGTCACTGTCTGCGCCTTGCCGATAAGGGCGATGAGGCTCAGAGAAAGTACAAATAGGGCTTTTTTCATATGTCTTTAGTTTCTGGTAGCGGGGATAAACCGATCTCGGTTTATCCTTTAACTATCGGTAATTACTCCCCTCCCATTAGGGGGAGGGGCTAGGGGTGGGGCTTTTTATCTTCCTGCAGCCTGGATCATTGATCTGAGCTCGTTGTTGTAATCAGTTTCCTCGATGAGGTCCTCGATGTTCAGGTGCATGCGGTAGCGCCAGTAGTGCTTTGGATTAGCAGGGATGTTGATGCGCTCTGCATTTGCGTCTGGCAAGCGGAGCTTTTCGCTTATGGCAAGAAGATCCTGGATGCTGAGAACGCAAAGCATACTTGGGCACGCAAGATGACGATAGATCATGTCCTTTGCAAGCCAATCTGGCAGTGGATGTGGAGCACCGTCGTTGCGATGAAGCATGGTGTTATAGTAAGTCTGTGTACGATCGTAATCCTCATCCCACCACATTCGCATCGTTGCCATGTCGTGGCTTGATATTGTGCAGACAGAGCGGTAAGGATTGCGTGATAGATGGCCGAAGCGAACATTAGGATCCTTAGGCATTGTCTGAAGTTCAAGAGAGAGAACCTTCAGTTCGTTCATAACCCAAGGCACACAATCAGGAACCATGCCAAGGTCTTCTGCGCAGACAAGCATGCGTGTAGCGTCTATGAGCTTTGGCATCTTCTTCATGGCCTCGTCATACCAGAACTGGTTGTGGCGCTTGTAGAAGAAATCGCAGCGGAGATTCCAGTAGGCACGCTTCTCGTAGTCTGGAAGCTTGTTGTAGAACTCCGTGAGATGTCCAGAGATCATAGGATGGTAAAGTCCCTTCTTCTTATGGTCTTCAAGGAAAAGTTCCTCGTAGAATGGCATTCCGTAAGACTCGATTTCTTTCTTTGTCATAGGCAAGGCAGGGGAGAACTGGCCCTTCAATCCGCTAGCTTCTGGCATAGGAATTTCCCAAATGCGGAAGAATCCGAGAACGTGGTCAATACGATAAGCATCAAAGTATTTCTGCATATTTGTGAAGCGACGAACCCACCATAGGCAGTTGTCTTTGAGCATTTCGTCCCAATTGTAAGTTGGGAATCCCCAGTTCTGACCGTCAACAGCGAAGTCATCTGGTGGTGCTCCAGCTTGTCCGTTCATGTTGAAGTAACGAGGTTCCTGCCAAGCATCGCAGCCGAAACGGTTTACGCCGATAGGAATATCACCTTTGAGGATAACGCTCTTTGCACGTGCATGATCGTGTGCATCCATCATCTGCTCCTGAAGGACATACTGAAGGAAATAGTAATATGCCACTTCCTTGTAAGCCTTTGTGCGTGAATTGCTTAGCGCATTGCGGTCGGCATCGTTCCATTGGTTGTGGTCAGGCCATTCGGCATAAACTGCTGTGCCGAACTTGTCGCGAAGTGTAGAATACTGGGCGTAAGGCACGAGCCAATGCTTTTCCTCCTCAAAGAACTGCTTGAACTTCTCGGTTCGCATAATCTTTGAACCTTCCTGTTCATATATTATATGTAGGTACTCGTTCTTGGCATCGTTCACGCGTTCATAGTCAATCTGTGGCAAAGCATTGAGTTCAGCCTGAAGAGCGGCAAAGCGATTGCGTGTTTCCTCATCCTTGATTTCAGGAAGAGCCTTGAGATTGGCATACTGAGGGTGAAGAGCGAAGATGGAAATGCTTGAATATGGATATGAATCTGTCCAGGTGTGAGTGATTGTAGAGTCGTTGATAGGGAGAATTTGAAGAACCTTCTGTCCTGTAAGTGATACCCAGTCAATCATCTTCTTCAAGTCGCCGAAGTCGCCGACACCGAAGCTGTCCTTTGAACGCAGAGAGAACACTGGCACGAGAGTACCAGCCACGCGAAGATTGTTGAAAGCGAAGAAAGCTTGGTCAAGCTCGTAGCTGACAAGTTCCCCTCGAGTCATCTCAGGCAGAGTTATGTTGCGATTATAGCCTTCTTCCCAGAAATAAGAGCGCTGGTTGTCGTCGCTGAAAGCAACAAACTTGAACTCGAAATATCTACGCTTAAGTTTTGTCTCATCAAGTTCTATGGTCCATTCGTTATGGTCAGTCTCCTTCATTGGAGCAGCAAGCGAGATGTTCCATTCGCCAAGGCATGTCTCATCACCGAGAATAGCCAATCGCTGACCTTTGAGAAGCTGAGGAGCACGCACCTTGATGCGCACAACCTGACCGTATTCCTTTTCGTCAACAGCGGCAGAAGAGTGAGGAGTAAGACACTCTGTGAAAGCACTGCTGTAGAGATAGCTGTCTTCTGGAATCTGTGACCAACGATCGTAGAGCTTATAGCGCTCGCAGCGAGTTCTTGTGGTAATTGTATGCGGAATCATTGCCCATTCCTTGCGTTCTATCTTGCCGTCTTTTTCTACGGTGTAGAAGTATTTGTAGGTAGTGCTTCTTGGCGATTTGATAGTATGGAGATATGTCCAATGATAGCCATCGCAACTTTCCATAGGCAGTGTCTGTCCTTCAAAGTTCAGCACAAGGCTTTCTCCGTTATAGACTTTGTAATCGAGATTGAAATATAGTTCCATGTTTAGCCCCCCTCTAACTCCCCCCCTTATGGGGGAGGACCTTAAATTAGATTTGCTAATTGGGGGTAAAAGGTCTGATTATAAGGATTTACAGTTTGTAGTTGCTGATTTCTCCCCTCCCATAAGGGGGAGGGGTAGGGGGTGGGGCTTTTATTTCTCTTTAATAGCGAATACGGCAACTGCACCACATACCAAGAGTACGCCGGCAACAATCATCATGTTTGGCTGTGAAGAACCAACAAGCGAGAGGATGCCACCGCCAGCAACAGCAGCCACGATTTGTGGAAGGCAAATAGTGCCGTTGAAGAGTCCTAGATATTGTCCCATGTGTCCGTAGCCCTGTAGTGCGTTTGTTACCATGGTGAAAGGCATTGCGAGCATTGCAGCCCATCCGCAACCTATCATGACGAATGGCAAGAACTGCACATATTTCGCAGCTTCAATGCCACCGCAAAGTTCTGCCGAGAACATTGGGATAAGGGCGAATCCAAGACCTCCGATGATAAGACTAAGCGAATAACCAACCTTTGTGTTCTTGATGCTAGGAAGTATTGCTGCCCAAACAACAGCACCAATAGCTTGTATGGCATAGAGTACGCCTACCCAGTTTCCTGCTTCCTGGTATGCTGCAGAAGCAGCGTCTGTTGTTCCCCATACTGTTTCGGAAACAGCACCATTTACATAGCTCCACATATACATGAACGCCGCCCAGCAGAAGAACTGCACAAGACCTACCTGCCAGAATGCCTTTGGAGCATTCTTGAGAAGCGTGATGGTGTTTGCGCTGTCTTCCTTTGTCTCAGCAACAGGGTTATACTGTGCATATTCCTCAGGATTCCATTCCTTTACCTTTGCGGTTGTATAGAAAACGCAGAGAATGAGGATTGCTGCACCAATATAGAACGACCATATTACAGAATCCGGCACAACGCCAGGAGCAGCTATATTGCTGATTCCAAGCGCAGTAAAGAGGAATGGGAAGATGTAACCGGCTACAGATCCTGCGTTGCAAAGGAACGATTGGATAGAGTAAGCCTTCTTCTTCTGCTCTTCGTTCACCATATCGCCAACGAGCATCTTGAAAGGTTGCATCGCCATGTTGATGGATGTGTCGAGAAGCATCAGCATGATAAGGCCGAAAGCCATTACAGCGCTAAGTGCCAAACCTAAAGAACCTGCATTAGGAAGCAGGCACATAACAGCAACAGCAACGGTTGCACCGATGAAAAGATACGGAATACGACGACCGAACTTGCACCATGTCTTGTCGGATGCTGCTCCAACGATAGGTTGAACGATGATACCCATGAGCGGTGGCAGTATCCAGAAATAGCTGAGGTTGTGCGGATCAGCGCCAAGTGTGGCAAATATGCGCGAGATGTTGGCGCTTTGCAAGGCGTAAGCTATTTGAACTCCGAAGAATCCGAAGCTCAAGTTCCAAAGTTTCCAGAATGAGAGATTAGGTTTTTGCATGTTGCTTTTTGTTAGTTTTTATTTTCGGGTAAGCGCTTTGTTGTTCCACGAACAATGAGGCGTGTTTTTACTATTCGCTTGTCAATCTTTTCTTTTGGCGTGATGCCTTCGATGTGTTTGATGAGCACATCTACAGCTTCTCTTCCGATTACAGTTCCTCGCTGTTCTACTGTTGTCAGCATTGGTTCACACGAAATGGCACGAATACCATTAGAGAAGCCGCAGATCTGCAAGTCGGTAGGAATCTGGAATCCCATCCTCTTTGCAGAGTATAGGATGCCAAGTGCCGTGTCATCATTTATGGCAAAGAAACCGTCTGGGCGATTCTCGTTACAGAGAATCTCTGGCGTAATGTCTTCTGCATCGGCACGATTGTCACAAACAATGTCAATCTCAGGGTCAACCGGAAGATGATGTTTTAGAAGAGCATCGCGATAACCGTTGTAGCGATTCTTCGTGATTTCAATCTTCATAGGCGTGCGATAGAATGCTATTCGTTTGCATCCACACTTGATTAGATGCTCTACTGCAGAGAATGCACCTTGGTAATCATCCACGACAACGCGGCTCGTGTTCAAACCAGTGCAGATGCGGTCGTAGAAAACGAGAGGAATGTTTGAGTCGATAAGTTTCTGGAAATGACCATATTCCACAGTGTCCTTTGCCTGCGAAACAATCACTCCGCACACGCGAGTCTTGCGGAAAGATTCGCAAATTTTCACCTCTCGCTCAAACATCTCGTCGCTTTGTGCCACAATAATCATGTAGCCTCGCTTGCTCGCCTCTTCCTCCATTCCGGAAAGAACAGTTGAAAAGTAGTAGTGGGCAATCTGTGGAATAATGACTCCAATGATGTTGAGCTGCTGTCCTTTTGAACTGTTTCTGAGATTAGAGGCGAGAAGGTTTGGCGTGAAATTGTGTTCGTCAGCATACTGCTGGATCTTTTCCTTTTGTTCTTTACTGATGAGTGGGCTGTTTTTCAAAGCACGCGAAACTGTTGCTACGGAAACTCCAAGTTCCCGAGCTATATCCTTCATCGTGATTGTCTTGTCAGCCATAATAATGTTTTTTTGTTCAGGTGGTTTTGTCCGTCTTAGCAGTGCGATAAAGATCCATCCAGATTTGCTTTACTTGCTGCAAAGGTAATACATTATTAAATATCAAGAAAGCATAAAAGGTGGATTCTTATTGCAAGAAGTATGAAATCGTTTGCATAAACCCGTTAAAAAGGTAGGAATACTCCAAAATATCCTTTGGATAAAGTCTATGAAAACCTAAGTGTGATGCGGTTGTTACTGATGATAATGCCATTTCCATGCGAGTTTTGCCCGCTTGTATCTCTCATTATCTGGCGGCATATCAGCAGCGGAATGTTCTTTGTCGTCGGCGCAAAATGGTCAACATTATCAATGTTTTCTGCGTTGATAATGACATCCGTGTAGATACCTTCCTTATTATAAATAATGTCAAGGTTCCTGACACCGAGGAATTTCTTTATTTGGGTTAGGAGATATGAGTAGAGGTCGGTATCTGTCGTGATGAAGAGATTGCTGCCAAGGCATTTCCTCTTTAGCTTGATACCTGTGGAAATCTTCTGGTTTGAGAGCTGTTGGGCAAGATTGTTGTAGAGTTGCTCGTAGAAGAGTGTTAGGTTGGATATCTCCTCCTTGTCGCTATTTGCAGCCCTGAGAAGTGAAGCGATGCGATTTGGATAGTACATCGTTTCGTGCTTTATCGT
This sequence comes from Bacteroidaceae bacterium, assembly GCA_024401305.1. Taxonomy (GTDB): domain Bacteria; phylum Bacteroidota; class Bacteroidia; order Bacteroidales; family Bacteroidaceae; genus Prevotella. Next base: position 46,949 of record JAKSLI010000014.1, read on the forward strand.
GGAAAGTCCGTTGGTCAGGATGTTGTTGGAGATGTGCAATGACTCATTCTCGTATTCCAACAATCTAACCATCGATTTCTTGTCGTCAAGACACAAATCCTCCTTATATTTCAGCATCTTCCTGCGGCGTAGCCACAAGTATCTCAAATGACAGAAAATAGAGATTGGTACAATGAAGAACAGTATGTTTGCTATTCTCCACACAACCTTCATGAAATCAAGGAACTCCGTTTGGTTTTTGCAGTATTCTTCCAAACCTGCATTCGAAGTCAGGTGACGGAAATTGTTTTCGTAAATGCTGTTGTATGTACGATAGTCTTCCCAACGCTGAAGTGCAAGCGAGGCAACGGCAGCTTCGTTGGCAGCATCGAGAGATATGTTCTCCAAGAGTAATGAGTCAGACATGGTCTGCATCAGACATATCTGTACGGAGTCGGCATAAGCAATTGTCTGCTCGTAGTTGCCGTCAATGTTTGAATAGAAGGCTGAATCTGCGTAACTTGCTGCTTTGCGAAGAAGCTCGTCATGGATTCTTTCCGTGTATCGGGTTGGACGTGCTGATGCGTTTCCTGCCGTAAAGATGCTGATGCAAGTGAACATTAGCAAGCACAAAATCATCTTTACAAATGGCAGACGGAAGAAGAAACGAGATCCTTTGCCAAGTTCTGACTCCACGCCCATCATGCAGCAGTTGAAGAAACTACCCACCTTCTTGTAACTGTTTATGATGCCTCGGCAATTAAGCAAACCGAATCCATGACCGTTTACGATAGTATGACTGAAGATGTTTGCTGCCTGTTCTTCGCTCATGCCTTTGCCTGAATCCTTGACAGAAAGTTCCAGATAGTTTTCCTTCTCTTCTGCAAGAATACTGATAGTGCCGCCAGATTGTGTCGCTTTGCGGGCATTGTCGGCTAAAGTATTGAGCATGAACAGGGTAAGAATCTTGTCAGCCTTGACCTTTGTGTCGCATTTTCCCACTTCAAGCTTCAATCCTTGCATAGCGAATGTCTTTTCGTTTCGCTTCAATATCTCAAGGAGTTCGCTTATTGCGAAGGTCTCAATCTTGAATGATAGTCTGCCTTGCTCTAGTTGAATCCAATCGGTGAGAAGTGCGTTGTATTGGTCTATTTGTGAAAGGATTTCGAGTGCATAGTCGTTGTCCTTTATGTCGATAGCCTTGCGCAAACGAGCTATGAGAGGCGAAACTGTGTTTATAAGGAAGAGTTTCGTGCGCTTATCGACATTCTGCTCTTTGTTCGTGCGTAACTTATGCTGTAGCAAAGCGAGTTGCTCGTCGAGTTCCTCTGCTTGCTCGTCGTATTTCTTTTTATTTAATACATCCTCTCCAGTCTTTTCGTCAGTGGTGAATTTCTTTCTGTAATGGACATAACCAATGATGCAAGCCAAAACAGCCAATGCAAGAAGTGTCATCTTGATGCTTAGCCATTGCGATCTTTTCAGCAAATCGTCAGCTTCCTTCTCCAATATCCTGTCGTGTCTCGCTAACTCCTTGATGTCCAAATACATGTTTCTGTGATAGTCGCTTTGCTGCTTGTCGCCAAGAGCTGACATTACGAGGCTATATTGCTCGTGGATATCGGCAGAAAGTTGTGGGTTGACAAGAATCTTTCCTTTATTGAGTTCTGCTTTGTTTATGTAGAACAATGCCGAGTCGTAACTCCCTTTCTCGAACATCTCTCTCGATTTCATGAGCATTTCCTTGTTGTGAGCGAAATCGTTCGCAGCGGAAAAGTCATTACCCTGTGCCCAACAAAATGTTGAACACAGGGTAATTATCAATATAGAGATGAGATGTCTCATTTTGAAAATGCGTAATGCTTAATTCGTAATGCGTAATTAACCGCGAATCTTTGCAATAACATCGAGGCATTCCTTGCACTTGTCAGTAACATACTGCCAGTCTTCTGCCTTAACCTTATCGCCAGGGAAGAGCTTAGAACCCATACCTACGCAGAATACACCTGCCTTGAACCACTTAGTGAGGTTCTCCTCTTCAGGAGCAACACCACCAGTAACCATGATCTTTGACCATGGCATTGGAGCCATAAGACCCTTAACGAGGTTTGGACCAACTACATCGCCAGGGAATACCTTTGTGAAGTCGCAACCAACTTCCTGAGCCTTACCAATCTCTGATGGAGTAAGACAACCAGGGCAGTAAGTTACGCAACGACGGTTGCAGACAACAGCTACATCTGGGTTGAAGAGAGGACCAACAACGAAGTTAGCACCCATCTGGATGTACATGGCAGCTGTAGGAGCGTCAACAACAGAACCGATACCGAGAGCCATATCTGGGCATTCTGTAGCAACGAACTTAGAGAGTTCTGCGAATACTTCCTGAGCGAAATCGCCACGGTTAGTGAACTCAAATGCGCGAACGCCACCTTCGTAGCAAGCCTTAACGACCTTCTTTGCTACCTCAGCGTCCTTATGATAGAATACTGGAACCATTGGTGCGGCAGCAATCTTTGCCATCACCTGGAATTTATCGAATTTTGCCATAAGAGAGCCCCCTAACCCCCGAAGGGGGAATTTTTAATACTCTTGGGGGAAGAGTTTTTTTTGTTTCATACACAAAAAACGTTATGCTTTTATTGTGTAGAGAACGTGTTTTTATTTTAGTTGTTTTACAACATGATTGAAGATTTCATCAAGAACAGAAGGTAAATCGGAAAAGACTTTTTCGTTAGTGAATCTAATAACTCTATAGCCTATTCTTTCTAGATCTTCTGTTCTTAAGTAATCTTTTATCTGTTGTTTTTCTTGCGAGTGATAGCCACCGTCAATCTCTATAATTGTTTTCGCTTTTATGCAAATGAAATCCGCGATATAACATCCAATGATGTGCTGTCGCCTGAAGTGAAGTCCCCATGGATTTCCAACGAGGTAGTTCCAAAGTAAATCTTCCGCTTCTGTCTGATGATCCTTGTTTTCTTTTGCAAATTTCTTCAACAATCCATGATACAATGGGTTTGCTGTCTTGAATTTATATTCATTATACATAGACTGCAAGTATTATGGTGTTCCAAAATTAGCGAAAAGACAATTAAAAGCTCCCCCCTTCGGGGGATGGGGGGCTTTATCTTTGTACGCGGCCATTTGCACTACCACCTGCGAGAGCTTCAACTTCCTCTACGCTTACGAGGTTGAAGTCGCCGTTTACGGTGTGCTTGAGAGCTGATGCTGCTACTGCGAATTCGAGAGCTTCGCCCTGAGTAGCCTTTGTGAGAAGACCGTGGATGAGACCACCTGAGAATGAGTCACCACCACCTACGCGGTCGATGATTGGATTGATTTCGTAGCGCTTGCTCTGGTAGAACTCTTCGCCGTTGTAGATGAGAGCCTTCCAACCGTTGAATGTTGCAGAGAATGACTCACGGAGAGTAGAAACAACATACTTGAAGCCGAACTCTTCCTTCATCTGCTTGAAGATTCCTTCGTAGCCAGCAGCGTTTGTCTCACCACCTTCTACGTCTGCGTCTGGCTTGAAACCGAGGCAGAGCTCTGCATCCTCTTCGTTACCGATGCAAACATCAACATACTGCATCAATGGACGCATGATAGAGATAGCCTTCTCAGAAGTCCAGAGCTTCTTGCGGAAGTTGAGGTCAACAGAAACTGTTACACCGTGACGCTTTGCAGCCTCACAAGCGAGCTTAGTGAGTTCAGCAGCCTTGTCTGAAACGGCTGGAGTGATACCTGACCAGTGGAACCAGTCAGCACCTTCCATGATAGCATCGAAGTCGAAATCTGATGGATCAGCCTCAGCGATAGCAGAGTTAGCGCGGTCGTAGATAACCTTTGAAGGGCGCATAGAAGCACCTGTCTCGCAATAGTAAAGACCTACACGATCGCCACCGCGAGCAACGAAGTCAGTGTTAACGCCATAACGACGGAGAGCGTTTACTGCAATCTGACCGATCTCGTGCTTTGGGAGCTTAGATACGAAATAAGCATCGTGACCATAATTAGCAACAGAAACAGCAACGTTAGCTTCGCCACCACCAGGGATTACGCGAAGAACATCAGTCTGGATGAAACGGTCCTGACCGTTAGGAGAGAGGCGAAGCATGATTTCGCCAAGTGTAACTACTTTAGCCATAGTTTGATTTAGTTATTTTAAGTTATATTAATTTGCTACTTTCACTTTGCAAAATTAACATATTTTTATTTATTTATATAATTTCACGGAAAGAAAATACAGTTTTCGTGCTATATTGTTTATCTATATCTTGTATTTTGGATATTTTTACCGGAAAAACATCCGAAATTGAGCCTTTGAAGCCGCAATCTGATCGCGTTTTTGAGTGATACTATTTTGTCAACTCTTGCGGTGTTTTTCATATCTATCTAAGATAATGATAAAAACTCAGCGGAAAACAATAAAAAAGTCACGGAGTTTTGAGTCGTTTTCCATAGAGTTTTTACCCAAAAATCAGTGACTTTTTATGTGCCTTTGTAAATATTTGTTTATCAGATAGTTGCGAGAATGCAGAGGATGGAGTCTTATGCCGTTTGACGACTAATACTATTTTGTCAATCGGATAACGGGTTAGAAATGGATTATAGGTCCTCGAGGCATGCGTCAAGGTCGGCAGCAATCTGCTTCTTGTCAAGGTTCTGGCCGATGAACACGATCTTCTGCATGCGGTCGCCTACAGTGTCGTCCCAATCTTTGCGCAACTGTTCTTCTCGTTCCATCATTTCCTGAAGCTCGTCTTCCGGCATTGTTGCAAACCATTGTCCTGCTTCACGGAGGGTTTTCTGTGAACCTGCCTGCTCAAAGAGGAATGACATGTCGTTCTCTTCCTTGAACCAGCAAACACCCTTTGTGCGAATTATACCTTTCATCTTGCGATAAACGAAATCATCGAAAAGCGAGAGATTGAACGGCTTGCGGCGGTAATAGACATAAGTGCCAATGCCATATTCCTCGCCATGCTCGTGGTCATGGTCGTGATGATGGTGGCAGCAATGTCCGTGAGCATGGTCACAGTGAGAGTGGTCAAGACCGTCTTCCTCATCATGGTGATGATGGTGCTCATGTTCATGATGATGCTCATGATCGTGGTGATGATGTTCGTGATCGTGGTGGTGATCTTCGTGTTCATGCTCATCATGTTCAGATTCGATTTCCTTAACCCAAGTGGCAGAAGTTGCAACCTCCTCAAAGTTGAACAAATTTGTGTTTATGATGCGTTCTATGTCAACATTTGCATAATCGCACTCTATGATTTCCGCCTTTGGTTGGATGGCGCGAATGACTGCCTTGACATGAGCGAGTTCTTCTGCCGTAACCTCTGATACCTTGTTGAGTATTATGATGTTACAGAATTCAATCTGTTCGATTACGAGGTTCTCAATGTCATTCTCGGATAGGGTAGGAGCCTGTAATGATTTGCCGGAATCAAACTCGTCTTTCATGCGCAAAACATCAACGACGGAAACGATGGCATCAAGCACAGGCCGAGGCATTGAAGGATCTGGACGCTGGCTACGCTGCATCATTGCCTGCATGTTGATTGAAGGAATAGAGCAGATTGTTTGTGCGATAGGTGCAGGCTCACAGATTCCGCTGGCTTCAATCACGATGTAATCAAAACGGTCTTCGTCCATCAGGTCATTGATTTGCTGTACCAAATCCATCTTCAGAGAGCAGCAGATGCAACCGTTCTGGAGTGCTACGAGGCTCTCGTCATCCTGGTTTACAACGCCGCCTTTCTGGATGAGTGTTGCATCAATGTTGACTTCGCCGATATCATTTACAATGACAGCGAATTTTATGCCTTTTTCGTTTGAAAGTATATGGTTTACGAGTGTGGTTTTTCCGCTTCCAAGATAACCTGTAAGCAGAAGAATTGGTGTCTGATTCATGTGGGAAAATCTATTGTGTTTGTCAATTATTTCTCGCAAAGTTACTTAAAACTGATAGTTTTAGCAAAAAATAGTGCTGTAAAACTGATTTATAAGAAAAAAAACTATGATAATCTTGATATGTTTTGCTATGTTTACACATTATTTATATATTTGCAGCAAATTAGGTTTAGCTTATGAGTTTCTTCAAAGATTTAAAAGAACTTGTGGCTCCAACAGGCCCTCGTCCAACACCGCAAAAATACTACTTGCTGCCAGACGGTTACGCGGCGGCACAGTTTTGCATTGAAGATGATGTTTTTTACAGCATCTACATCGGATTGAATCATTGGGAAAACAAAAGTTCACTCCCGGAAGGTTCAAAGGTACACAACCGCGAGACAGCCATAAAGGCGGCAGATAAACTTGATGCCACTTTGCAACAGCGTCTGCTTGATGCAATAGCCTCTACAAGCGCATCGAAAGGCGCTGGCTTTTTCGTGAAGATAAAGGGCGCTGTGAAGTATGATGTTGAATACACAAACGAGGAGGACTTCCTCGCTCAGAAGCGTGAACTGATGCTACAAGGCTATAAGGTTGACGATAAGGTCACTTTCTACCTTGACTCAAAAGAAGCACTTTCTGCTGACGGACATAAACTTATCATAGACAAGGAATGGGATTATTCTTGCGAATATTCCAAGCGTTCGGAAGCGAAAGAGCAGTTCCTGAAGAAGGTGTGTCATGAAATCCGTCACGACGACTTTGCTACAGCTCCTGAAGACAGGTTCTGAAACACGCCCATAAACCGAAATAAACACTCTCTGGATAACCCTTTCTGCGGGAAATGTGAATACATTCCTGCATAACTGACATAAATGATTAGACTTTATCTTTCAATCCTGTTCTCTCTGTTTGTCACAGTCTCTTTCGCTCAGAAAAAGGAGATTGCCACTGCGCGTGACAATGTGAAGAGCGGAAAGAACCTGGATCAGGTAGAGAAGAACATGCTCAAACTTCTGAAAGATTCGGCTAACAAGGAAAATCCACGCATCTATAGACTGCTGAATGCTGCTGTCCAGAAGCAGTATGAACAACTGAACGAGAAAATGTATCTGAAGCAATCTGTCGATTCCGCGGCGTTCTTCCTTACATTGAACAGGGCGTTCCAATATGCTTTCCTAACGGATAGTGTTCTACCAAACGAACGCAAGCACTATGGACCGTTCCTATACCGATATCTGCAGAACCTCAATGCAGGTGGAAGTTACTTCTTCCGCAAAGAGAAATACAACGAAGCATACACTCTTCTTGACACATACATTTCTTGCAAAAAGCATCCGATGTTTGCTGACAGGAAGCATGAAATACATCGAATGAAGGCTGCCTCGTTCCGTGCGCTTTGCTGTGGCTATCGCTTGAACAACTTCGAAAAGACCGTTAAGCACAGAAAGCAAGCTCTGCTCTATAAGCCGGGCAATATGGTGGCCACGAAATATCTTGCAGAAACCTATCAGAAAGTTGATTCCACTTACTCGAAATATGTGGAGATGCTTGACTCGGGTTTCGTGAAATATCCTTGCGAAGAATACTTCTTCACTCGCCTTTTGAACCATCAGATGGCTAATCGTGAGTATGAGAAGAGCCTTCAACTCGCTGAGGATGCCATAGACATGTGTCCTTACAATGAACTTTACCTCTATGCAAAATCCCATATTCTGCTTTCTATGGAGAAATATGACGAATGCATAGCCGCTGCTGATTCTACGCTTGCTGTGTCTGATTCAATAGCCGATTGCTATTACATCGCAGGCATTGCGAACTACTATCTTGCAGAACAGTTCCAGGAAAACTCCGTCAAGGACAAGGACGCGAAGGTAAAGATGCATGATTATTATCGCAAGTCGATGGCTTACTTGGAGAAATACCGTGAGCGTGAACCTGATAGAAAGGACAAATGGGGCTCGCCACTGTATAACATTTACCTGAACCTCAACGAAGGCCGCAAGTTCGATGAGATAAATCTGCTGCTTAGAAACATAGCTCCAACGACAGAAAAAACGCAAAAGCCAAGAAACAGAAGGCGCTGACAACCTCTGTTCCGAAAACTTAACTAGTTAATAGTCACCGTTCCCGACGATTCATCGTCACTAAATTAGAAAGTATTGGAAAGATTTGCTGACATACAACTTCTTCGCTACAAACTGACAGGTTTTGAGAACCTCTCTTTGCAGCAGAAGCAATATATCTACCACCTCTCAAAGGCTACAGAGGCTGGTCGCGATATTCTCTTCGACCAAAACGGAGAGCACAACCTCGCCATTCGCAATCTCCTTGAATCTGTATATACCAACTATCAAGGTGACAAGGAAGATGCAAATTTCAAAGGCTTTGAAGTATATCTCCATCGCGTTTGGTTTGCTAATGGCATTCATCACCATTACGGTTGCGAGAAGTTCGTTCCGGAATTCTCTCGCGAATGGCTTGAGAAGCAGTTTTCGTCTCCTCTTCTCGACATCATCTTCAATCCTGAAGTTCTCCCAAAGCGCGTAAACAAGGCCGAAGGCGAAGACCTCATCAAGACCTCCGCTTGCAACTATTACCAGAACATTTCCCAAGAAGAGGTTGAAGCATTCTACGGCAAGATGAAGTCTGAATTCAAGGGCAAGGAAATGCCTTCTTTCGGACTTAACTCCACTCTCACTGCCGATGGCGAGCAGTTTTGGCGCATAAACAACGGCAAATACTCAAAGGAACTTGCTGCTATCTGTCAGCATCTCTCTGCTGCTCGTGAATTTGCTGAGAATGATAAGCAGAAGAAGCTCATAGACCTCCTTATCTCATATTACACAACTGGCGACCTCAAGACCTTTGACGAGTACAGCAAGATATGGGTTACGGAAAAGGAAGGCGAAGTGGATTTTATCAACGGCTTCATCGAAGTCTATGGCGATCCGCTTGGATATAAAGGCTCATGGGAAGGATTGGTAGAATATGTTGACCACGAAGCAACAAAGAAAACTTGCCTTATCGCAGAGAATGCACAGTGGTTTGAAGACCATTCTCCTGTTGATTCCCGCTTCAAGAAGAAGGAAGTGAAAGGCGTTTCTGCTCGTGTCATCTGCGCAGCTATGCTTGGCGGCGACGAGTATCCTTCAACAGCCATTGGAATAAATCTTCCGAATGCGGATTGGATTCGCGAGCAATATGGCAGCAAGAGCATCACTATCAGCAATATCATAGCTGCTTATAATGGGGCTGCGAAGGGAAGTCCGATGAAGCGCGAGTTCACTTGCGACGAGGAAATGATAGCTCTCATCGACAAATATGCTGACCAATGTGATTCACTTCATACAGACCTTCACGAATGTCTTGGTCACGGCAGCGGACAACTTCTTCCTGGTGTTGCCACTGATGCTCTCAAGAACTATTTCTCAACAATAGAAGAAGCACGCGCAGACCTCTTTGGTCTTTACTATTGTGCCGACGAAAAGATGGTGGAACTTGGCCTCCTTCCTGATATGGAAGCCTACAAGTCAATGTATTACACCTACCTCCTCAACGGCTTGCTTACACAGACAGTTCGCATAAAGCTCGGTAGCGACATTGAGGAAGACCACATGCGAAACCGTGCTCTCATTGCTTGGTGGGCTCTTGATTTGGCAAAAGAAGCCATCGCCACCGTTCCCGAACCGTCAGCTTCGGCAATTGTCCTCTACACCCAAGACGGCAGGACCTACCTCCGCGTCAACGATTTCCCTGCTCTCCGCTCCATCTTTGCCTACCAACTTGCAGAAATCCAGCGCATAAAGAGCGAAGGCGATTATGAAGCAGCAAAGGCTCTCATCGAGAAATACGCAGTGAAGATAAACCAAGACCTGCACAAGGAAGTGCTCACTCGTTACGAGAAACTCAACATTGCACCTTACAAAGGCTTCATAAATCCTGTGCTAAATCTCGTAACGGATGCAGAAGGCAATGTCACGGATGTTATTCCTGATTACACGGAAACCTTTGAAGACCAGATGCTTCGCTACAGCAGCAATTAGTAACAGAAATTCTTCACTTTTCACTCTTCACTTATAATGAACAATGATAGCAGACCAAGTAAAGGAAATAAAGCAGCAGTTTCACCTCTATATGGACGGAGTAGCATCCTCCTCAATGAGGGAAAAGGGCGTAGAATACAAGATCAACTGGGGCTTAAAGATAAGCGATCTAAAAACTATAGCCTCCAAATACGAAAAGCAACGCGAACTCGCCGTTGAACTTTGGAAGAGCAACTCCCGCGAATGCAAGATTCTTGCCGTAATGCTAATGCCGGCAGAAGAGTTCACACCAGACTTCGCAGACCTCTGGATAGAGCAGACGTCAACAACGGAAATCGCTCAGTATCTTGCATTCTATCTCGTACAGCATACGGCAGACGCTGCAGACCTTGCTTTCAAATGGATAGCTTCTGATAATCCAATCTATCAGGAATGTGGTTATAACACGCTCTCGGGACTGTTCACGCAAGGCAAACAGCCAAGCGTTCGTGATATGCAGGAACTCATTGACCAGGCATTGGCTACACGCTCTCATGCCTCAATCAATTGCCTCAACAAACTAGCTTCTCTCTCAGAAGAACATGAGCAGATAGTGGATACCGCTCTCTCGCGACTATAGAGTCTCTACATATATCGGTAGGATATTCCTCTCATGGCAAGTTTGTGCAGTTCGCAGCCATTCTTGGCTGCGCCTTTACATCTCTAACTAATGAAAGCAGAAAACTTCGAAATAGCGCTCTCTCGCCTTCGCGAATACATCGCGTCTGGCAATCGCCGCAACACTCCTGAACGAGAGGAAGTGTTGAAGGCAGCTTATTCGCAGGAGTCTCGCTTCACATTCAATGAGATTCAGGAATATATCGCAGAGAATTCTAAGTATGTCATCAGCAGCACAACCATCTACAGTAGCTTGAAGCTTTTCGTTGATCTCGGTTTCATGCGTTGCATCCGTCAGAGTTCTCGTTCCTATTACGACATCTCCCTAACTGCCAACACTTGCAAGCAAGTATGCAGATACTGTGGCAAGACGACATACCTCGACAGCAAGAAGGCTGGCAAACTGATTTCCGGCATCAAGCTCAAGCGCTTCACAAGCGAAAACTTTACTCTTACCTTCGACGGCATCTGCTCTACTTGCAAGTCCAAGTTGACGAAAGCCGCAAAGAAGGAGGCAAAAGTAAAAAATACAAAGGCAATGTCCGCAAGTTCAAAGTGACAGCTTTGAAATCCCAATAGAATAATAACTAAAACTCAATACAAGAAAATGAAAACAACAGGTAAAGTAGATGTCCTTCTCGGTCTCCAATGGGGCGATGAAGGCAAAGGAAAAGTTGTTGATGTGCTCACTCCAAACTATGATGTAGTGGCACGTTTCCAGGGTGGTCCAAATGCAGGTCATACCCTTGAATTCGAAGGCAAGAAGTATGTTCTTCGCTCTATCCCTTCTGGTATCTTCCAGGGCGACAAGACAAACATCATCGGTAACGGTGTTGTCCTTGCTCCAGACCTCTTCATGGACGAGGCTAAGGATCTTGAAAAGAGCGGTTACAACATCCCAGAGCGTCTCATGCTCTCTAAGAAGATTCACCTTATCATGCCTACACACCGTGTTCTCGACGCTGCTTACGAGGCTGCAAAGGGCAAGAACAAGGTTGGTACTACTGGTAAGGGTATCGGTCCTACTTACACTGACAAGACATCTCGCAACGGTCTTCGCCTCGGCGATATCTTCGAGAACTTCGAGGAGAAGTATGCTGCTCACAAGGCTCGTCACGAGGAAATGCTTCGCGCTCTCAACTATACTGACTACGACATCACAGAAGTCGAGAAACACTGGCTTGAGGGTATCGAGTATCTCCGTTCATTCAAGATCATCGATTCAGAGCACGAAATCAACTGCCTCCTCGAGAGCGGCAAGTCTATGCTCTGCGAAGGTGCTCAGGGCACAATGCTCGATGTTGACTTCGGTTCATATCCTTTCGTGACATCTTCAAATACTATCTGCGCTGGTGCTTGTACTGGTCTCGGTATCGGTCCTAACAAGATTGGCGAGGTTTATGGTATCATGAAGGCTTATTGCACACGCGTTGGTGCAGGTCCATTCCCTACAGAACTCTTCGACGAGACAGGCGCTACAATGCGTGCTATCGGTCATGAGTACGGTGCTGTTACAGGTCGTGAGCGTCGTTGCGGTTGGATTGACCTCGTTGCTCTACGCTATGCTATCATCGTAAATGGCGTTACTCAGCTCATTATGATGAAGAGCGACGTTCTCGATACATTCAAGACTATCAAGGCTTGCGTTGCCTACAAGCAGCATGGCGTGGAGATCGACCACATGCCTTATTCTATCGAAGATGGCATTGAACCAATCTACAAGGAACTTCCAGGTTGGGAAACAGACATGACTAAGATGACTTCTGAGGATCAGTTCCCACAGGCTTTCAAGGATTACGTGGCATTCCTCGAGGCAGAACTCAAGACTCCTATCAAGATCATCTCTATCGGTCCAGACCGCGACCAGACTATTGTAAGAAACTAAAAGCCCCACCCCCTCCCCCCTATGGGAGGGGGGTAATTTGCTAAAGACAATAAACTAAAAAACATAAACTATTATTGTTACTGTTCCCTGTCATTCTTGACAGGGCTAAAAAGTTACCGTTCCCGGCGGTTTTGCCGTCGGGCTCTATAATATGGCAAAACCTTCTATTCCAAAGGGTACGCGCGACTTCTCTCCAGTAGAGATGGCGAAGCGTAACTATATCTTCAACACTATCCGTGAGGTTTACGCCCTTTACGGATTCCAGCAGATTGAAACCCCTTCGCTCGAAAATCTTTCCACTCTCATGGGTAAGTACGGCGAGGAGGGCGACAAGTTGCTCTTCAAAGTGCTGAATTCGGGCGACTATCTCTCAAAGATTTCAGACGAAGAACTCGCAACAAAGAACTCCCTCAAGCTTGCTGTAAAGCTCTGCGAGAAGGGGCTTCGCTACGACCTTACCGTGCCTTTCGCACGCTATGTCGTTATGCACCGCGAGGAACTCCAGCTTCCTTTCAAGCGCTATCAGATACAGCCGGTATGGCGTGCTGACCGTCCTCAGAAAGGTCGCTATCGTGAGTTCTATCAGTGTGATGCTGACGTTGTTGGTTCAGACTCTCTCATCAATGAGGTAGAGCTCATGCAGATTGTTGATACTGTCTTCTCAAAGTTCGGTATCCGCGTACAGATTAAGATTAACAACCGCAAGATTCTCTCTGGTATCGCAGAGTATATCGGCGCTGCTGACAAAATTGTTGACATCACTGTTGCTATCGACAAACTCGACAAGATTGGCATTGACAACGTAAACGAAGAACTCCGCAAGGACGGACTCACAGAAGAGCAGATTGAGAAGCTTCAGCCTATCATCAACCTTGCTGGCACTAACGATGAGAAACTTGACACAATTGCTGATGTTCTTAAGGACTCTGAAATCGGCGTCAAGGGCGTTGAGGAATGTCGTTTCATTATCAACACCCTCAAGAACTGTGGCTTGAAGAACGAACTTCAGCTTGACCTCACACTCGCTCGTGGTTTGAACTACTACACAGGCGCAATCTTCGAGGTAAAGGCACTCGATGTTCAGATTGGCAGCATCACTGGTGGCGGTCGTTACGACAACCTCACAGGCATTTTCGGAATGCCAGGACTCTCAGGCGTTGGCATCTCGTTCGGTGCAGATCGCATCTACGATGTTCTCAACCAGCTCGACCTTTATCCTAAGGATTCTATCCAGGGCACTCAGGTTCTCGCTATCAATTTCGGCGAGAAGGAAGCTGCATACGCACTTTCCATCATCAATAAGGTTCGTGCAGCGGGCATTCGTGCTGAGCTCTACCCAGATTCTGCCAAGATGAAGAAGCAGATGAACTACGCCAATGCAAAGCAGATTCCGTTCGTTATCTTCACAGGTGAAAGTGAGATGGCTGAGGGTAAGCTTACTGTCAAGGACATGAACACCGGCGAACAAAAGACAATCACTGCAGAAGAACTCATCGCAATGTTCTAATTGATAGAACTTTAGATTTTCAGTTAATATATAAAAAGAGGAGGCAAACGCTTTTGTTATAAGCATTTGCCTCCTCTTATTAATAAAAATGTATAAGATTGTAATATTAAATCACTGCTGTCCCGTAAAAGAGGACAAATCGGTCTTTTAAATTATTGAAATATAGT
>JAKSLI010000015.1 GCA_024401305.1 Bacteroidaceae bacterium
GCATGATCATTGAACCGCCATGATCCTGGAACTCATATACGTAAGGGTCCATACGGCCTGCTGTAGTAGGTCCCATTGAACCGCAAGGCATACCCTCTGGAGTCTTTGCAGGTCCAGCGTAGTAGATTGGGTGGTTCTTGAGATATTCTGGCATTTCCTCACCAGCATCAAGACGTGCCTTGATCTTAGCGTGAGCAATGTCACGACCTACGATGATAGTACCGTTGAGAGAGAGACGAGTTGAAACAGGATACTGTGAGAGGATCTTGCAAACTTCGCTCATTGGCTGGTTAAGGTCGATCTTGACAGCTTCACCTTCACCTGCCTGACGGAGTTCCTCTGGAATGAGTCGTGTTGGATTATCGTCCATCTTCTCGATCCAGATACCGTCCTCGTTGATCTTTGCCTTGATGTTACGGTCGGCAGAGCATGATACACCGAGACCTATCGGACAAGAAGCACCATGACGAGGAAGACGGATAACACGGATGTCGTGAGCAAGATACTTACCACCGAACTGTGCACCGAGACCAATCTTGTAAGCTTCTTCAAGGAGCTGCTTCTCGAGTTCTACATCACGGAAAGCACGACCAGTCTCATCACCTGTTGTAGGAAGACTGTCGTAGTAGTGAGTAGAAGCGAGTTTCACAGTGAGGAGGTTCTTCTCAGCAGAAGTACCACCGATAACGAATGCTACATGGTATGGAGGACAAGCGGCAGTACCGAGAGTCTTCATCTTTGCTACGAGGAAAGGAACGAGAGTTCCAGGGTTCTGGATGCGAGCCTTAGTCTCCTGATAGAGGTAAGTCTTGTTGGCAGAACCACCACCCTTTGTAACCATAAGGAAGTGATACTCAGCACCTTCAGTAGCCTCGATGTCAATCTGTGCAGGAAGGTTGCACTTAGTGTTCACCTCGTCATACATGTTGAGAGGAGCGTTCTGTGAGTAACGGAGATTCTCCTCTGTATATGTCTTGTAAACACCGAGAGAAAGAGCCTCTTCATCACAGAAGCCAGTCCAAACCTGCTGGCCCTTCTCACCGTGGATGATAGCAGTACCTGTGTCCTGGCAGAGAGGAAGCTTGCCCTTGGCAGCAACCTCTGCATTGCGTAGGAAAGTGAGTGCTACATACTTGTCGTTCTCTGAAGCCTCTGGATCAGAGAGAATCTTCGCAACCTGCTCATTGTGTGCAGGACGAAGGAGGAAAGATACATCACGGAATGCAGTGTTTGACATTACGGTAAGAGCCTCAGGAGTAACCTTGAGCATCTTGTGACCTTCGAACTCTGCTGTACTAACGAGCTTCTCTGAGCCTGGAATCTTGTAGTACTCAGTGGTGTCTTCTCCAAGCTGGAACATTGGAGCGTACTTGAATTCTGGATTTGCCATAGTTTTTTTATTTACTGAATTACGAATTTTCGATTTGGATCAGAAGCTTACGCTTCAGACACGGGGGCAAGCACTTGGGCTTTTTGCCTGTAGCCTGTAGCTTTTAGCCTTTAGCCTCGCGCAAAGCGCGAACGATATTAATGATGGAACAGACGTACGCCTGTGAACGCCATTGCGATACCGTACTTGTCGCAAGTCTCGATGACATTGTCGTCACGAACAGAACCACCAGCCTGTGCGATAACTGTTACACCACTCTTGTGAGCACGCTCGATGTTGTCACCGAATGGGAAGAATGCATCTGAACCGAGAGCCACATCCGTGTTCTTTGCAATCCACGCCTTCTTTTCCTCGCGTGTAAGAGGTTCTGGTTTCTCTGTGAAGAACATCTGCCATGTACCTTCTGCGAGAACATCCTCGTAATCGTCAGAGATGTAGATGTCGATAGTGTTGTCACGATCAGCACGGCGAATCTTCTCTACCCATGGAAGGTTCATCACCTTTGGATGCTGACGGAGCCACCAGATGTCTGCCTTGTTGCCTGCAAGACGAGTACAGTGGATACGGCTCTGCTGACCAGCACCGATACCGATAGCCTGACCATCCTTCACATAGCAAACAGAGTTTGACTGAGTGTATTTCAATGTGATGAGAGCTATCATGAGGTCGCGCTTAGCCTCGTCAGAGAATGTCTTGTTCTGTGTAGGCATATTCTCGAAGAGAGCAGGATCAGCAAGGTTTATCTCGTTACGACCCTGTTCGAATGTTACTCCGTAGCACTGCTTTGTCTCAACAGGATTTGGCTTGTAAGCAGGATCAATCTTGATGACATTGTATGTGCCCTTACGCTTCTCACGGAGAATCTGGAGAGCTTCCTCTGTATAGTCAGGAGCAATGACACCATCAGAAACCTCACGCTTGATGAGGAGAGCAGTAGCCTTGTCGCAAGTGTCGGAAAGCGCAATGAAATCGCCATAGCTTGACATACGGTCAGCACCACGGGCACGAGCGTATGCACAAGCAACAGGAGAATCGTCGATGTCGATACCGTCAACGAAATAGATCTGCTTGAGAGTGTCAGAGAGAGGCAAGCCTACAGCTGCACCAGCAGGCGAAACATGCTTGAAGCTGGCAGCAGCAGCAAGACCAGTGGCAGCCTTGAGTTCCTTGACGAGTTGCCATGAGTTGAGGGCATCAAGGAAGTTGATGTAGCCTGGACGACCGTTAAGCACCTCAATAGGGAGTTCACCTTCCTGCATAAAGATGCGTGAAGGCTTCTGGTTCGGATTACATCCGTACTTGAGTTCGAGTTCTTTCATAAAAAAGCCTAAGCAAGCCCTTCCAAAGGAAGGGATGTTTATTTGTATTTAAATTTGATTTTCTATAATTATCGCTGCAAAGTTAATAAAAAATAACTTGCAAACAAAACTTCAATAGGATAATCTTATATTTTATGCGAAATTTATCTTATTATTCGTACCTTTGCAGCTGATTATGGCGCAAAACAAAAAGAACAGAATAATTTCTTTCCTTCACAGCTTCGCAATCATTGGCATAGTGATTTGGCACGCGCAAGCCATTAGCGGAAGCAGTTTCCTGATGGACTGGCTCTACACCTTCGTACTGCCAGTAATGTTTTTAGCGTCTGGATATTTGTTCAACGAGAAGGATTTCTGGAAGAAGAAATCGCGCAGAATACTCCTACCCTACCTTGCATTCTCCACACTGGTTTTCTTTCCAAAGGTTCTGCTCTCGCAATTTGCACTGAGACCTGTGGAACTGTCATGGCAGAGCTATTTCCATCAGCTCGTGATTGATCCAACGGAGAATGTGATGATAACTCTGTGGTTCTTGCCTGCACTATTCATTATAATGCTGCTGTTCAGACTGTTACGAATAGCATTCCATAAGATGAAACTGGAAAGATACCGCTGGATTCTGCTTGCTGCACTGTATGTTTGTTGCGGTGCATATTATGGCATTACGATTGAAGATGACCTTTTTTATTCGCGCATCGTTATGTATCTGCCCGTATTCGTGCTTGGTCATGAAATGAAAAAGAAAGACTTCTGCACATCTCCGTTCAAGTATGACTATGCCTTGGCAGCAGCAGGATTGGTTGTGACGGCAATGGTAGCTTTCGTATCGGACAACCATAGTTGGCCATATCTCTTTTTCATGCCTATTGGAACCGCAATGACAATAGCTTTCGCAAGCATCTACGAGCGTAACGGATGGAGATTCCTTGACCATCTGCACGGTGCACACATGTCGATATATCTGTTTCACTGGTTCGTACAGACCATGGTTATAGCTATTTTCAGGAAGGTTTCAGGCGAGAGTCCAGCACTCGTCTATATCTTTGTTTTTCAAGCATTTGCAATTATAGGAGGCATCTACATACCGCTGCTGTTGCACAGAGCGATTAATGGTTGCAAAAAAAATCCGCTGATGAAATGTCTTCGTATCATCAGCGGAATTAAAGCGTAATATTTCTCTTAGTCAGAAAGTGAGGTACATTTTTTAATCGGGACTATAAAAGTGTTTATTTCCAAATTTTGTACACTCTTATTTTTCTTCTATAATTACTCTTTTCCTCATTACTCATTACTCAACAGTCATTACTCAACAGTCATTACTCCAAAATCACGGTATAAGCAAGGAGCTGTCTCCGTAGGAGAGGAATCGGAAATCGTGTGAGAGAGCATAGTCGTAAACCTTGTGCCAGTCGTCGCCGATAAGTGCGGAAACGAGCAAGAGGAGTGTGCTTTGTGGTTGGTGGAAATTGGTCACAAGCATCTTCACTATCTTATAGTCGTAACCAGCAGGAGTAATGATAATCTGCGTAGAAGCGTGAAGCGTATCAAGCTTATTGTCAAGAAGATAGCTCTCAATAGCCTTCAATGCTTCGAGCGATGATATTTCATTGGCTCCAGGCTGATAAGGCTCCCACTGTGAAACGTGGAAGAGGTGGTTTGACCCTAACCCTAACTTTGAGTCTGCGTTATCGTTAAGGTTATCGTTAAGGTTAAGGTTATCGTTAAGGTTACAAAGCTGTGCTCCGATATAGTAGAGACTTTCGAGTGTGCGTACTGAAGTGGTACCGACAGCAATAGCCTTGGCATCGTGACGGATAAGGTTCTGGATAGTAGAGAGCTTGACGGCGAAATGCTCAGCATGCATCTCATGGTCGGCAACGTCCTCTGTCTTTACTGGTTTGAATGTGCCAGCACCAACATGAAGTGTCACTTCATCGCGTTCAATGCCCAAGGAATCAATTCCTGAAAGTACATTAGGCGTGAAATGAAGTCCGGCTGTAGGAGCTGCAACAGAGCCTTTTATCTTGGAATAGACGGTCTGGTAAGTTGTGAGATCGCTCTTTTCGGTGTCACGATTGAGATACGGAGGAATAGGTAGTTCGCCAGCAAGGTCAACAATCTCAGCAAACGAAAGGTCACCATTCCACGAGAACTCGATGATCTGGGAAGTGGCATGAGGAGCTATGTAACGAGCTGAGAGGGTGATATCAGAAGCTGATGCTTCTGACACAGGGGCAGATGACTCTTCGGGAACGGTGGCTTGATTCAGTGCTAAGTGCTTAGTGTTTAGTGTTTGAGACAGCACTCCTTCTTTCCACTTCTTCTTATTGCCCACAAGACAAAGCCATTGGCACTTGCCTCGTGTCTGGAACATCTGCTCATAATCGGCAGGGGCGTATGGTTCAAGAAGGAAAATCTCGATAAGTGCACCGGTCTCCTTGCGGAAATGCATGCGTGCTCGGATAACTCGTGTGTTGTTGAACACCATGAGTGCTCCTTTCGGAAGATAATTTCCGATGTTGTAGAATGTATCTTCAGAAATCTCACCCTGGTTATAGACAAGCAGTTTGCTTCTGTCGCGTTCAGCTACAGGAAACTTTGCAATTCGCTCGTCTGGTAGATTATAGTTGAAATCTGATATCTTTAGCATTGGATGTTCATTTTTGTACTCATTACTCAAAAATCATTACTCATTACTCAACAATTCGCGTGAAAGAGCCAGTGGTGATCCAGCCGGCATTACCATCAGGAAGTTCCACTTCCTTCCAGTCTTTCATACCATCGTCGATGATGTCGATGTGAGTACCTTCGTGGATAGTGACTACATTTTGGCTGTTTTGCTCAGGCGACTTCTTCAGTGCGACTTCCTTGACGGTTATTATCGCACCCTTGTCGTTGTTGATGATGTAGCTTTGGTGAAGCGCAAAAACAACACTCATCAGGAATAGCACAAACGAGAGCAATGTAAGCCAGAAACTAACCTTGCGGAGTATGTCGTTGTTTGTGAAGAGGTAAGTGAGCAGCGCCACAAGACTTATCACTATCAGCATGAGTGAGAACACCGCCCAACCGTAAACGGAAAGACTGTAGAGCAGGTCCTTGTACCACGAAACGAAGAAGATGTCGGCAGAAGGAAGAAGCTTGTCAACGGTCTTTGTGCGCACATAGTCAAGGTTATGGCGAACATCATCGTCGGCAGGATTATAGAGATACGCCTTTTCGTAGTTGAGCAAAGCCTTCGTGATGTTGTTCGTACGATAGTAGGCATTACCGAGATTATAGAAAAGTTCCGGACTATCGCCTGCTTTCAAGGCTTGTTCGTAAAGAGTGATGGCTTGCTGGTAATTGCCTGACTGATAAGCAGTATTGGCAGTCTCAACAGTTGTCGCCGCCTTTGATGGAAGCGAACAGAAAGTGGCAATAATGGCAAACATCAGAATCGCAGTCACACCAGACTTGGAAGCCTTGGCAGTCTTGAGCGACTCTTCGATCTCTGTTATGGCAGTAACAGCCATTTCGTATGTATTCTTCATACTTGATTTTTCGTCTTGTGAAGGAGCATAGCGCGCAAACTCACACTCAGAGATAGCATCGGTGAACTTCTCTACCGAGTATGTGTTGCAACCACGATCAAGAAGCTTCTCCTGGATATTATCCTTTGAAAGAGACTCGGCAGGAATGTTGATCTTATCGGCAGCATATCCCCAGAGGGCACGAAGCACCTCGTCGTAGAACTCATCCTTCTTACGAATATGCATGAGCATAGAGGCTTTCTGAAGTTTCTTTGCGGCAACCTTATTTGCACTCTTAGCCTTCATTCTCACAATGTCTGCACGCTCAATGGCACGCTTTCTGAACACATAAAGAAGTACGAAGAAAGCAATGAGAAGCAAGAGCAATATGATGATGTAGGCAGCAGAGAGGAAGAAGCTGTCGTTATTGCGATATGTTGTATCCGAGAATTGCTTTATCGAATAAATATCAGAGTTACGAAGCTGGTTTTGATAGTCGAGTGTTGACGATGAAGAAGGGTCAGCCTCATCTACCTTAAGCGACATGGCATTTCCCTTAAGTGTCTTATAGCCATTCTCTTGCGAATCATAATATGTAAACTCAATGGCAGGAATCTTGAAGCTGCCCTTGTTTTGAGGAACCGCAATATACTCGTAAGTCATTGCGCCTTCAACGCCATTGGTAGTATTGCTTGTATTGTCCGTAACCTTTGGATCATATACCTCAAAATCGTCAGGGAAATTGACGGTTGGCTGCTTGAGGAGCTTCATGTTACCAGTTCCGGAAATACGAACAGTCACAGTGATTGGCTCGCCAGCCTTGACAGTATTCTTGGAAAGATTGGTTGTCATATTGAAACGACCAACACCACCCGAGAAATTGGCAGGACGCTCTGGTAGCGACACCACATTAAGAGCGATGGAAGGCACAGGAATGTTCATTTCTTCCTCATGGTAAGTGGCACCAGGATTGAACATCTGCTCTATTGGATCGACATTATGATGTCTGACAACACGATTTATCTGAACACTACTGCCAGGGACTGTAAGTTTGCCTGTGCTTTGAGGATAAACGATGTATTGCTTCCATGTAACGCACTTGTAGGTTCTTCCGTTAATGTTCTCTGTTGACCATTGTGCATTTTGTGGCTGTGGAATCTCATAGATGGTAAAGTCCTGAACATTAGGCATCTTGAGATCGGAAGGCACAGTAATCTGTGCAGCCGTATATAGCTTGTAGGTAAGCTTTATCGGCTCTTGTTCAACGGCAGTATTCTTATTCGCGGTAACACGGATAAAGACGCTATTGCCATCAGCTGGAGCAGAAGAAGCCGCAGAATGATCTTCCTGATGTTGCTGTGGTTGCTGATGCATACGAGGAGCCGACTGAGGCTGTTGCGACTGATTTCCACTGCCTGCAACCTTCACTTGGTGAGGACGAGACTGAATGGTCTTTCCACCTATACGAATAGCAACGGCAGGAATAATATAATTGCCTGCTTTTGCCGCATAAAACACGTATGAAATGCGAGCACTACTGCTGCTTGATGTATGGCCGTTGATTATCTGGTAGCTTGATTGAGTTGACACGTATGGTCCAGCAATCTCTTCCAAACCATCAGGAATGGAGCCATTGAAACGGACTTCCGAAACATCATCAGAAGAAACATGATACTCTACGCGGAAATTCTCTCCAGTAGCAACCGTAGAAGGCGCCGTAACCTGAACACCTTGTGCACAGATCGCAATGGAAAGGAGTAAGAATATGTATAATGAAAAAGCTTTCTTCATTTTCTAATTCGTTAAAGAGATATTTCGAATAATCGAATAATCGATATTTCGAGAAATCGAATAATCGAGACTTCAAACAATCGAGGTTTCGAGGTTTCGAGAACCATCATTACCAGTTCTTTTGGCGACTTTGATTTTGTCTTCGCCTCTGGGCAGCCTTCACCTTCTCTTGAGTTATGCGCTCTTGATTTTTGGCGGCATTGAGAAGTTGCTCGGCATTTTCCTTGTTCAACTGCTCTTGCTTTTGCTGCTGTTCGTCTTGTTTTGGATCTTGCTTGTCCTTGTTTTGATCCTTGTTCTTGTCTTTATTCTGGTTCTTGTCTTTATTCTTGTCCTTATTCTTGTCTTGGTTCTTATCTTTGTTTTGGTCTTTATCCTGATTCTTCTGGTTTTGTTGTTGCTTCTTCAGAAGAGCCTGGCAAAGAGCAAGGTTGTAGCGAGTCTGGTCGTTCGTATAATCATTTCGGAGACTCTCCTTGTAAGCCTCAATGGCTTTCGCATAATCCTGACGGTTTTGTAGGATAACGCCAGCATTATGATATATCTGTGCCTTACGCTTCTTGTCCTTTTGAAGTTGGGCAGCCTTGTCAAAATAGTTTAACGCGAGAGAATCTTTCTCTTGCATCATCTTGGCACAAGCCATGTTATAGAGAGCCTCCGGATTGTTAGGATTTCTCTCCAAGGCTTTCTTGTATTCGATGTCAGCCTTGTCAAACTTTTGGTCGCGATAGTACTTGTTACCACTACGGATAAACTGCCTGTCAGTCTGGGCATTAGCATCCATGGCACTAAAACCTAGCGCAAAAAGAAGCAGCAAGATCTTAGTGGAAGAAGAGAGAGTCTTGCGAGAAGCCATTCTGGAAAGTTTTGTAAAGAATCCGTTGGATGTGTCAGATATGAACAACTCAAGGACGAGCAATAGAAGAACTATCCAAATGACTGGCTGATATTGTTCCTCATAGTCGCTGTAAACAACGGCATCCATCTGTCCTTTCTGGAGTTGAGAGAGTTTTTCGTTAAGAAGTTCCTGAGCACGGTTGTTATTGTCAACATGAATGAAAGCGCCATGACCAGCTTCAGCAATGGACTGACACATTTCAACATTGAGTCTTGACATCACTTCCTCGCCTGAATTATCGCGCATATATCCGCCATCAGGACTTGGAACAGGCGCACCTTTCTCACTTCCTACACCAAGAACAAACACATTGTAGCCTTTGTTGAAAGCCTCGGCAGCCATTTCTTCCGCACCTCCTTCATGGTCTTCACCATCAGTGATGAGAATAATTGCCTTGCCAACACCTTCCTGATTGGTAAAACTCTTCATGGAAAGGTCTAGGGCATCGGCAATATTGGTACCTTGAGAGGCAATAAGCTCAGGAGTAATGCTGCGCATGAACATCTTTGCCGAAACATAATCGCTTGTTATAGGCAGTTGCACGAAAGCATCTCCCGCGAAAACAATAAGTCCAACACGGTCTTTCGTGAAATGATCAACAAGATTCTCAATGAGCAATTTCGTCTTCTCCAATCGCGAAGGCACAACATCTTCTGCTCGCATGGAGTTACTGATGTCCATGGCAATCATCACCTCTATACCGTTTCGCTCCTCTTTGCTTACCTTTGTGCCAAGTTGTGGACGAGCAAGAACAACGACCAGGAGTGAGAAAACAAGCATGATGATGCTGAACTTGATATTCTCACGAAGAAGTGAAAGCTCTGGCATCATCTTATATACAAGCTGCTTGTCACCTAGTTTACGCAAGGCTTGTCTGCGCTTGTAGTAAGTGTACAAACGCAAACCTACGAAAACAGGAATGAGCAACAGTAGGTAGAAATATTCTGGAGAAGCGAATTTCAAAGCGTTATGAGTTTTATTGTTGTTAAGGAAGCTTGCGCAACCAAGTCTGGCGAAGAAGAATTTCCGTCAAGAGGAGCAGCAAGGCAATGAGAGCAAATATCTGATACGCTTCATTCTTGCGAGAGAATTTCTTGATGTCAACCTTGGATTTCTCAAGAGAGTCAATCTCCTTATAAATGGAGAAAAGCTGGCTTGAGTTAGTTGCGCGATAGAACTTACCGTCAGTCATTTGCGCAATCTGGGCAAGCGACTTTTCATCGACTTGGTCTTTTGTATGAATATACTGGATTGTTCCACCAACTTGAACCGGCACAGACAGCAACTTACCACTATAGGCAGCAATAGTGTAAACTCTTATGCCATAAGTCTTTGCAATCTTAGCGGCTTGAAGTGGTGAAATCTCTCCGCAGTTGTTGCTACCATCTGTAAGCAAGATCACGACTTTGCTCTTCGCCTTGGAATCCTTAAGACGAGAGAGAGAGTTTGCCAAGCCCATGCCAATTGCTGTACCATCTTCAAGAATACCACTTTCTGCCATCTCGGTTCCAACACTTCTAAGCATGTTTAGCAATGAAGCATGGTCGGTAGTCATCGGACATTGTGTAAAGGCTTCAGCAGCAAAGACTGTCAAACCAATATTATCATCAGGACGATTATTGATGAACTCAGCGGCAACGCTCTTCGCTGCACTAATGCGAGAAGGTGTGAGGTCTGTAAGAGTCATACTCGTTGAAACGTCCATAGCAAGCATTATGTCAATGCCTTCTGCTGTGCGAGTGCCCCAGGAACTGCTTGTCTGAGGTCTGGCAAGGGCAAAGATGAGCATTGCAATCATAGCGGCACGCAACGCATTTGGCAACCACATCAGTCGTTGGCGTAATGACTTCGGCAACTTGGAATAGCCCGAAGTATCAGCAACAAGCATTGTGGCTGATTTCTTTGAGCTGCGATAGAGATACCAGATATAAGGTATCAGCAGCAGAAAGAGAAGGAAATATTCTTTGTTTGCGAAAATCATATCAAATTAATCAACTGCCATCCACAGTAAACCGTAAGAGCAGAACCAATCAATACCAGTGTGACTATCAATGCCTTATATATTCTTCGCCAAAGAATCATCTGCTTTTCCTCAGCTGACTTCTTTGGTTTC
Source organism: Bacteroidaceae bacterium (assembly GCA_024401305.1). Classification (GTDB taxonomy): domain Bacteria; phylum Bacteroidota; class Bacteroidia; order Bacteroidales; family Bacteroidaceae; genus Prevotella. The sequence goes on from JAKSLI010000015.1 coordinate 11,024, forward strand.
TTATCTTCTTCCTTTTTCTCTTCCGGTTTCGTTGAAGTGACGAACTGAAGAGCATTTGCAAGGTTCATGTCGTTCTCATTGAGTGGAACCTCAAACTTAGCAAACTTAACGAGGTCGGCAGTCTCAAAGAGTTGCTTGAGTTCGTTGATCATTGTTGCCTTGTCCTGCTTTTGCAATGCCTCAACAATCTCGGAAGTAATCATTTCCTTTGCATTGAATCCAAAGCGAGCCTCGATGTAATTGCGCAAAGAATCCGTAAGCGCAGAATAGTAATCCTTCTGATTCTCCGAGTGAGAAGAGCCATTGTTCTTGAGAGTAGTGATGTCTTTCATCGCCTGCTCGTATGGAGTAAGCTTCTTACGGAAGGAGAACTTGAAGTTGATAGGCTTGTTCTCCTTGAGGCGCTTGTAGAAATAAATCGCAAGCAAAAAGAGCAGCAAGGCAACCATTCCCAGGTAAATGATGGATGTCCATTCGCTCAAGACAAACGGAGGATTCTGCACATCTTGTGGAGGGAAGAACATCTCTGGATGCAAGGTATCAACCTCGCATGTGATAACCTTCAAAGCAAGATTGCTGCCTTGATAATCCTTTCCGTCAACCTTTACCTTAACGGCTGGTATATAATATAATGTGTCTTCGAAAGAAGTCAGCGTGTATTCGCGAGAAGTCTCAACGGTATTGTTGTCAAGTTCTTCAGTCTTTTCCTCACCATTACTAAGCACTTCCACGCCAGGCGTGATGTATTCACTTGGCTTGAACACAGGCATAACCACCTTTTGTCCTTTCTTCGCCTGAACGGAAACCTTCAAATGAGCCTGACAACCGATGAAGATCTCAACGGAGTCAATCTCCTGCTTCACGCTTTGCGCAAAGGAAAGAACTGGTAGAAGTGAGAATAATATTATTGAAAGAAGTTTCTTCATTATTTTTCAACCTTACGATTTAACAACCTCTTGACCTCAAGACCTTATAGCCTCAAGACTTTACTTCGCTCTCTTTTTGAAGAGTCCAGTCAAAGCCTTGACATAATCGTCTGTTGTTGAAACCGAAATGTTATCTACTTTTGCCTTATTGAATAGCGCAGTAAGCACAGCTTGCTTATTCTTCCAAACCATTGCATGAGCGGCACGAACCTCACGACTTGAGGTATCAAGATAAGTTTCCTTGCCGCTTTCCGCATCAAGAACCTTGATAAGTCCTACATTTGGCAATTGTTCCTGGAATTTATCGTAAACTTGGATAGCTATCACATCGTGCTTCTTTCCGCTGATATTCAGCGCTTTCTCAAAGTTTTCGTGAGTGTAGAAGTCGCTGAGAAGGAAAGTTGTGGAACGACCTTTAACGAGTCTGTTCAACGATTCCAATGCAACTGAAACATCAGTCTTTTTGCTCTGTGGCTTGAAGTCGAGCATCTCACGAATGATGTGAAGTATGTGCTTGCGTCCTTTCTTGGCAGGAATAACCTTCTCTATCTTGTCAGAGAAGAAGATAACACCTATCTTATCATTGTTTTCAATGGCAGAGAAAGCAATGGTAGCGGCGATTTCTGTCGTTATATCCTTCTGAAGTTGTCCATGGAGACCAAAGTTCTGACTGCCACTCACATCAACAAGCAAGAACACAGTCAGTTCTCGTTCCTCTTCAAACTCTTTCACGTATGGATGGTTGAAGCGAGCTGTAACATTCCAATCAATATCGCGAACATCGTCGCCATACTGATATTCACGCACTTCGCTGAACACCATTCCTCGTCCTTTGAAGGCAGAGTGATATTGGCCAGCGAATATGTTCTTAGACAATCCGCGGGCTTTAATATCGAGTTTTCTTACCTTTGCTAAAAGAGTTTGAGAATCCATTATGGTACCTGAACCTTGTTAAGTATCTCAGAGATAATTTGTTCCGTGCTTACATTTGTTGCCTCTGCCTCGTATGAAAGACCAATACGATGGCGAAGTACATCATAAGCTACAGCGCGAACATCCTCAGGCACCACATAACCTCTGCGCTTCATGAACGCGTATGTGCGAGCTGCCTTGGCAAGATTGATACTTGCACGAGGACTTCCGCCAAAAGTAATCATCTGACGCAAGTTGTCAAGATGGTAACGCTCTGGATAACGAGTAGCAAAAACAATGTCTGCGATATATTGTTCAATCTTCTCGTCAATGTAAACCTGGTTTACAACCTCACGAGCCTCAAGAATATCCTTGGCAGTAGCAACAGGCAAAACCTTTGCTTTCTCACCAGAAAGGTTCTGGCGGATGATGAGTTTCTCCTCTTCAAGCGTAGGATAATCAACGATAACCTTAAGCATGAAACGGTCAACCTGTGCTTCAGGAAGCTGGTATGTACCTTCCTGCTCGATTGGATTTTGCGTTGCCATTACAAGGAAAGGCTTTGGAAGCGAGAATGTTTCGCTACCGATAGTGACCTGACCTTCCTGCATGGCTTCGAGCAATGCACTCTGCACCTTTGCTGGAGCACGGTTAATTTCATCTGCAAGCACGAAGTTTGCAAACACTGGACCTTTCTTTACATGGAACTTCTCATCTTTCTGAGAGTAAACCATAGTACCGATGACATCGGCCGGGAGAAGGTCTGGTGTAAACTGAATGCGAGAGAAATCAGCATCGATGAGATCAGAGAGAGTCTTGATAGCCAAAGTCTTTGCAAGACCAGGAAGACCTTCAAGAAGGACATGGCCGTTGGAAAGAAGTACAAGTACCAGACTTTCCACAAGATGTTTCTGACCAACGATAGTCTGGTTCAAACCCATCACAAGGTTCTGAACGAAGGCGCTGTGCTGCTCGATGTGAGCATTAAGAGCGCGTATATCTAATGATTCTGCCATTTATTATATTGAGTTTACGATTTCTGGTTTATGGAATTAGCCAACATAGTTCGTGCTAACCGACTGCAAAGTTAACTAATTATTTGTGTTCAAGCAAAGGAATTCTAATCTTTTGACCTTCTTTAACACTTTCTAACGCATTGTGATATTGTATAAGGAATTCACCGCGCTGCAGACCGTATGTTGCTGCAATGTCTGTAAGCGATTGTCCCTGTTCAACTTCCACCACTTCTTGCGTACCAACAATCTTATATCCGGCATGTGGAAGCAGTTGTTTTGCTCTTTCAAGAGTCATCGTACAAGGATATTCAGGCACGCCTTTCTTGCCTTCGCCTGTTATCAAACGCTTTTGTTCGTCAGTAAGGTCAATAGCGTCAACATTCTTCTTTATATTGTCTATTGAGTCTTGCTTATGCTTTATCTCTGCTGCCTTCAAAGCGGCAATACGCTCTTTCTCAGCAAGTTCCTCCTGTGTCTTAAGATGTTGGTTATACGAATAGCCTCCGAAAGCAATCAAAGCTATCAGAACGGCAACAACGGAAACTATCGTCCAGCGCTTTCTCGTCATTCGTTTCTTCTCCATCTGTTCTGTCAAGGCGTCAACTTTTTCTGTCAAGGCATCAACCTTCTCTTCCACATCTGGAGTTTCCTCTTCTGGAATAGCAACTTGATTTACAGAAGGATTCTCATCTCCTGCGACAGCATTCGCAGTAGCATCAGCAGCTTCCTTTGACACATTATCAGCATTATCTACTGACACTTCTTCATCAGGCAGGTCAACAGTTATCTCTACCGTTTTGAAGTTCTCAAACGGAGCATTAACAAGTCTTGCTATTTCCGTATCAGGAGTAAAAGTAACAATCTCTTTCTCTTTAAGCACAGACATCTTAAAGGTACCGAACCCATTGATAATAACCTGTTTATCTTGTTTCAGTCCTTCACAAATGGTGCTGAACATTTCTGTAACGAAACGCTCAGCATCTCCGATTGACATGTGCTGTGTCTGTGCAAGTTGTCGTGAAATTTCTCTTATCTGAAGTCTTTCCATAGCTTACTTTCCTGTAAAGTTTAGTTCAAGTCTTGGTGGAACAAGCATCTTTTTCTTTGTGCTTGGGTCAACAATAATCTTGTCTTCTTTCAGATTAACTTCAAAAAGTCCGAAAGACGACACATTTATCTGGTTTCCTGACTTCAGGTTATTGGTAAAGATGTCAAGCAAAACATCAAGTTTCGCTTGAGTATCTTCAGCCGTAGTTCCGATTTTCTCGGATAAATTATCTATGAATGATTTGTGATTCATCGTATTATTCTCAAGTGGCAATTTTATTATGAAACCACATTTCCATAAAGATCAAACTCATCAGAGCCTGTAATCTCAACATTGTAAAACTCGCCAACAGCAAGTTCATTGTCGGATTTCACGAGAACTTCCGGATCAACTTCTGGCGAAGAATATTCAGAACGACAAATGAAATATTCGCCTTCCTTGCGATCAACGATAACTTTCAATGTCTTTCCTACGAAAGTTGCTGCAACCTGCTCACTAATAGACTGTTGCAACGCCATCAGTTTATCGAGTCGAGCCTGCTTTACTTCTTCAGGAACATCGTCAGAATAATTGTCAGCGCTGTATGTTCCGTCTTCCTCCGAGTAAGCGAAAGCACCCATTCTGTCGAACTTAACCTCACGGGTAAAGTCCATAAGTTCGTTGAAATCCTCTTCTGTTTCTCCCGGGAAACCTACCATAAGCGTAGTTCTCAAGCAGATGCCTGGCACTTCCTTTCGCATGGCAGCGATAAGATTGAGTGTGTCTTGCTTGCTAATGTTACGGCGCATCTTCGTAAGCATATTGTCGGAAATATGCTGAAGAGCGATGTCCATGTATTTGCAGACATTATCTCTTTCACGGATAACGCGAAGCAAATCCATAGGGAAATGTGTAGGATAAGCATAGTGCAGACGAATCCACTCAACGCCTTCTACAGCGGAAATTGCTTCAACGAGTTCGGCAATGTGCTGCTTTCCACCGATATCAATACCATAATAAGTGAGTTCCTGCGCTATGACATTAAACTCCTTAACTCCTTCAGCCACAAGCGATTTCACTTCTGCTACGATTTCCTCTTGCGAACGACTTCTATGCTTGCCTGTCATGATAGGAATTGCGCAATATGCACAATGACGGTCACAGCCTTCCGAAATCTTCAAATAAGCATAATGTGAAGGAGTTGTTATATGGCGACCAATAGTTTCCTTGTAGCATCCGGCAAAAGAAACCTTTGCTCCATGCTTTTCCGCCAAATCTTTTGCAAGTTGCTTAAAGTCGAACTTGCCATAAAACTTATCGACTTCAGGAATTTCTTTCTGCAAATCTTCCATGTAACGACCTGACAAGCAGCCCATTACATACAATTCTTCTATTCTGCCCTCTTCCTTTGCTTCGGCAAACTCAAGTATTTTCTCGATGCTTTCTTCCTTGGCATCCTGAATGAATCCGCAAGTGTTGATAACTACAATCTCGCCCTTCGGATTCTGACTGTCGTGAGTACAGTCAAAACCGATGGCTTCAAGTTGCTTCATGAGTGTCTCGGAATCAACAAGATTCTTTGAGCAGCCGAGAGTGATTAAGTCAATTGTCATTTACTTGAACAATGTGTTTACGAAATCCGTTCTATTGAAAATCTGCAAGTCTTCCATGCCTTCACCAAGTCCGATGTACTTGACTGGCACCTGGAGTTGGTCGCTGATGCCAATGACAACGCCACCTTTGGCTGTTCCGTCAAGCTTGGTGATTGCGAGAGAAGATATCTGGGTAACTGCAGAGAACTGCTTAGCCTGCTCGAAAGCATTCTGTCCTGTAGAACCGTCAAGAACGAGAAGTACCTCGTCTGGTGCTTCTGGCATGACTTTCTTCATCACATCCTTGATCTTCTTGAGCTCGTTCATCAAGCCCACCTTGTTATGGAGACGACCGGCTGTATCAATGATTACGACATCTGCTCCGTTGGCTTTTGCAGAAGAAATCGTGTCGAAAGCAACACTTGCTGGGTCAGAACCCATCTTCTGCTTGATGACAGGCACGCCTACACGTTCACCCCAAATACAAATCTGTTCAACGGCAGCAGCACGGAATGTGTCGGCAGCACCGAGATAAACCTTCTTGCCAGCCTGCTTGAATTGCCAAGCAAGCTTACCGATAGTCGTAGTTTTTCCAACACCATTAACGCCAACAACAAGTATCACATATGGCTTGTGGTCCTCTGGCAATTCCCATTCGTCGCCGTCCTTGTTGCCTGTATCTGCCAAAAGGTCAGCGATTTCTTCCTTGAGCATACGGTTAAGCTCAGAAGTTGAGACATACTTGTCTCTTGCCACACGTGCTTCGATACGCTCAATGATCTTGAGAGTAGTGTCAACGCCAACATCAGAAGTGATCAAAACCTCTTCAAGATTGTCGAGAACCTCATCATCTATCTTGTCCTTACCGGCAATGGCACGAGTAATCTTAGAGAAGACGCTCTGCTTTGTCTTCTCCAAACCTTGATTGAGAGTTTCTTGCTTCTGCTCTTTGTTCTTGTTGAAAAATTTACTGAAAAAGCCCATCTATGTATGTGTTATTATATTATATGAATGTTATCCCGAACGAAATCCGTGCGTTTTTGATAACTCAAAAGGAGTTACCCAGCCGTGAAGCCGCGTAACTCCTTTATATTTATAGAGCTGAAAGGCTATACAGCCTAGTTCTTTTTACTTCTTGAAGTAGTCCTTAACTGCCTCGTTAGGAACCATCTTCTCCTCGAAGATGTAAGCACCAGTCTTAGGGCTCTTCACCATCTTGATAACCTTTGAATAAGCGCGACCATCCATCGAACCTTCGTGGAGAGTAGCGACCGCTTTCTTTGCCATATCTTATTAATGTGTTTAGAGCTGTTATTACTTAATCTCCTTGTGTACAGTCATGCGCTTCAAGATTGGGTTGTACTTCTTGAGCTCGAGACGTTCTGGAGTATTCTTGCGGTTCTTTGTTGTTACATAGCGTGAAGTACCGCCAAGACCGCTTTCCTTCATTTCTGTGCATTCGAGCACTACCTGTACTCTATTGCCTTTTGCCTTCTTTGCCATTGCGATTATTCTCCTATAACTTTAATGTCTTTGTAATCGCAGTAACCCTTAGCAACTGCCTGCTTGAGGGCTGCATCAAGACCGAGTTTATTAATTACGCGAAGACCTGCAGCGCTAATCTTGAGTGAAATCCAGCACTGTTCCTCTACATAGTAGAACTTCTTGCTGAAGAGATTAACGTCGAAGCTGCGCTTTGTGCGATGCTTTGAGTGGGAAACATTGTTGCCGATCTGAGCCTTCTTTCCCGTAATCTGACATATCTTTGACATTGTCTTAGATTTGCTAATTGTTAATAACTACTTATTCCAAACGGATGCAAAATTACAACTTTTCTTCCGACCAGCAAAGTTTTCCTCTTACTTTTTGCACCACTTACTATAGTAAAAATGTTTTTTTTGACTTATCTAAAGCACTATCAACACATTTTCTTCTCGAAAAGTGCCTAATTACGCTTCCTAAAGCACTCTAACTCGCATCAAAAAGTACCCTAACTCGACCCGTAAAGTACCCAATTACGACCCGAGTTTGTATGCTTTTCATATAGAGTTCCTAGGGAATAAAAAAGCACTTTCTAATAATTAGAACAAAATTGTTTGGAAAAACGATAGAATTTATTAACTTTGCACCGATAAAATAGGAATACAACCAGAAAAACCATGTCATTTCTAACCCAATATTTCCCTGTACATGACCCCACTTGGGTGTTTTTCATCGTACTGCTGATTATCCTTTTTGCTCCGATAATCATGGGTAAGTTGCGTATTCCTCACATCATCGGCATGGTTTTGTTCGGTGTCTTGATCGGCGAATTTGGACTCAACATCATTGAACGCGACGACTCTTTCGAGCAGTTTGGCAAGATTGGTCTTTATTATATAATGTTCCTTGCCTCGCTTGAGATGGATATGGACGGATTGCGAAAGAACCTGAAGCGCATTCCCGTATTCGGAATACTTTCCTTCTCAATTCCTTTTCTCCTCACATTCGTCACATGCAAGTGGGCTCTATCCTACTCCACTCTCGCATCCCTACTGCTTGGTTGCATAATGTCGTCTAACACTCTCGTGGCTTATCCTATCGTTGGGCGTTACGGTTTGCAGCAGAAACCGAGTGTTACGCTAAGCGTCGGAGGCACGATGATTTCCCTTCTCATCTCGCTCATCGTACTTGCCACTCTCGTTGCATCAAACAACGGCAACAGCAGTTTCATGTTCTGGACAATATTCCTCTTGAAATTCGTTGCTTTCTGCGCTGGTATGTTCCTGCTTATTCCACGCTTAACACGATGGTTCTTACGTAGTTATAGTGATACGGTCATGCAGTACATATTCGTAATGAGTGTCGTAGTGCTATCGGCTGCAATGTCACAGGCTATCGGCATTGAGGGTGTTTTCGGAGCCTTTCTCGCGGGACTTATCCTAAACCGCTATATTCCACGCATTTCCGCGCTCATGAACCGCATTGAGTTCATCGGCAACGCCATATTCATTCCGTACTTCCTGATTGGTGTGGGCATGCTCATCAACATCAATTTGCTCTTTGAGAAGGAAGGCGTCATTTGGATTGTGCTTTGCATGGTAATATTTGGAACTGTTGGCAAGGCTTTGGCATCTTACATTGCTTGTCTTGGATTCAAGTTGCCTTTGTCGTCAGGTCATATGATGTTCGGACTTACCTCCGCTCATGCTGCAGGTGCAATTGCGATGGTAATGGTTGGAATGAAGATGGAGATTGCTCCAGGCGAATTTCTCGTAACCGAAGATATGCTCAACGGCGTAGTGATAATGATCCTCTTTACATGCGTCATCTCCACTATCGTTACCGAGCGTTCTGCACAGAAAATTGTGCTTAGAGATGCGGAATTTGCTCCTACCGACGAACAACATGATGACGAGAAGTTCCTCGTTCCGGTTAAATATCCTGAGTACGCGAACAGGCTTGTCACCCTCGCTCTTCTCATGCGCAACCCGAAACTCAATCGCGGAATCGTTGGTTTGAATGTAGTTTATGATGACGAGAACATGCGTCGCAACCAGGTTGCTGGCGAAAAACTTCTCGAACAGATTACAAAGCACGCAAGTTCCGCTGATGTTTTGATGCAGACCCAGGTCAGGATTGCAGCCAACATAGCCAACGGAATCAAGCACGCTTTCAACGAATTCCAGGCATCCGAGATTATCATCGGTCTTCACATGCACAAGGAAATATCAGCTAAGTTCTGGGGACAATTCCACCAGAGTCTTTTCAACGGCTTGAATCGTCAGATCATAATGGCGCGACTTCATACTCCGCTCAACACAATTCGCAAGATTCATGTCGCTGTTCCTTCGCGTTCTCAGTACGAGCCTGGCTTCTACCGCTACCTCGATCGACTTGCACGCTTGGCAGAGAACCTTGAATGTGGCATAAACTTCAATGCACGCGGCGACACAACCGAACTTATCACTGAGTATATGAAGGTGAAACATCCTCGCGTACGCGTACAATATTTTAATATGGAGCATTGGAACGAGATGCCGGCTCTTGCTGCAACGATCAAGCCTGACCATCTTTTCGTTGTCGTCACAGCACGAAAAGGAACCGTCTCTTACAAGAACGCGCAAGAGCGTCTGCCGGAAGAACTCACTCAGTATTTCTCTGGCAAGAATCTCATGATCATCTTCCCAGACCAGCACGGCAATGCTTCTACCATGACATTCGCCGAAGCCACCCACACTGAGGAACTTTCCGCTTACGATAACATTCGCATTTTCATTAATAATATCTTTAGGAAAAGAGCACAATCCATACAATAGTAACTGCAAATAAAAATAATTTATATGGCAAATATTCAAGTAAATATAGGTGAGTTGTCACTTAGAAATCCTGTAATGACAGCATCTGGCACATTCGGTTATGGCATCGAATATGCTGATTTCATGGATCTCGCCAACATTGGCGGCGTAATAGTAAAAGGCACCACCCTACTCCCTCGTGAAGGCAACGACTATCCTCGCATGGCAGAAACGCCAATGGGTATGCTCAATTGCGTGGGACTTCAGAACAAAGGCGTTGATTATTTCTGCGAAAACATCTATCCGAAGATCAAGGACATAGACACAAACATGATTGTGAATGTGAGCGGCAATGCACCAGACAACTATGCAGAATGTGCAGCTCGCATCAACGAACTCGAGAACATCCCTGCTATCGAGCTCAACATATCTTGTCCAAATGTAAAGCAGGGCGGCATGGCTTTCGGAACTTCTGTTGAGGGAGCATCAGCTGTTGTAAAGGCTGTTCGTGAAGTTTACAAGAAGGCTCTCATCGTGAAGCTCTCACCAAATGTCACGGATATCGTTTCCATTGCTAAGGCAGTAGAGGCAGAAGGAGCTGACGCCGTTTCACTCATCAACACATTGATGGGCACAAAGATTGACATTGAGAAGCGCAAGATTGTTCTTTCCATTGGCACCGGCGGTTTGAGTGGTCCTTGCGTAAAGCCAGTTGCCGTTCGCATGGTCAACCAAGTGAGCAAGGCTGTCAAGATTCCAGTTGTTGGTCTCGGTGGCATTTCGTCTACAGAAGATGCTATTGAATTCCTCATGGCAGGTGCTACAGCCATTGAAATCGGCACAGCCAACTTCCTCGACCCTGCAATATCAGAGAAAGTAGCCATTGGCATCAACGAATGGCTTGACAATCATGGTGTAAATGACATCCACGAAATCATCGGCTGCGTATAACAACTTCCGCACAAAACACAAACTTTCTCCACAATAAAACAAGACCTGTTGGCGATTTGTCAACAGGTCTTGTTAGATAGTGAGTAAGATCACATCGTCAGCTGAAGGAAGGACAGCTGAAGGAAATGATTACAATAAATCATCTCGTATTCCATCTTGAAGTGCCCCCGAAAGTTTTTGTCTAGCTTTCGGGGGGCTTATCATTTGTGTGGAGTTCGGGATTTTGTGTTTATTTGTTGCAACGTTGCGTTTGTTGCAAATGTTACAGAGGGTCTTGTAAAGAAGCCAATGAGGATATACTCGCAGATTGACTAACGGTTCATGAGGAATGCCTTGAAGTCGGCGAAGTCCTTTGAACATTCAACGCTTAGCTTTGTGCCCTTCATGAACTCTGCGAGACGTTCCGGGATTGCTACTTCTGCTCCGATGATGTCTTCAACGGTTTCCTTGAACTTTGCAGGATGGGCTGTCTCTGCGAAGACTGCGTGCTCACCTGGCTGAAGTTGCTCCTTGAGAGCGCGATAACCACATGCGCCGTGAGGGTCGAGAGTGTAACCTGTCTCAGCATAGCACTGCTTCATGGTCTCTGCAATCTGTTCGTTTGTGTAAGTAGAACCAGAGATGAGGGAAGTGATCTGTGCGTGATCGCCCTTATAGAGTTCGTAGATGCGAGCGAAGTTGCTTGGATCGCCTACGTCCATGGCATTGGCTATGGTCTGTACAGAAGCCTTTGGCTCGTACTTGCCTGTCTGAAGGTAGTTGTAGAAGATGTCGTTTGCGTTGTTGGCTGCGATGAAGCGCTTTACAGGCAAGCCCATCTGATGACCGAAGAGAGCGGCGCAGATGTTGCCGAAATTACCGCTTGGCACGCAGATAACAAAATCCTTCTCCTTGCCAATCTTCTTGAGCTGTGCGTATGCGTAGAAATAATAGAACGCCTGTGGAAGGAAACGAGCCACATTGATAGAGTTTGCTGATGTAAGCTTCATGTGGTTGTTGAGATCCTTGTCCATGAAAGCAGACTTCACGAGCGCCTGACAGTCGTCGAACACACCGTCAATCTCAACGGCTGTGATATTCTGTCCAAGTGTAGTGAACTGACTCTCCTGAATCTTGCTGACCTTACCCTTTGGATAGAGTACATAGACATGGATGCCGTCAACACCAAGGAAACCGTTAGCTACGGCAGAACCAGTGTCGCCGGAAGTTGCAACGAGAACATTGACGAGTCCTTCCTTATTCTGACGCTTGATAAAGTACTGGAGAAGGCGAGCCATGAAACGTGCGCCAACATCCTTGAATGCGAGTGTTGGACCATGGAAGAGCTCGAGTGAGTAGATGTCTTCTTCCACTTTGTTTATTGGGCAATCAAAGCGGAGAGTGTCTGCAACGATGTCGTAAAGAGCATCAGCATCAACGTCTTCTCCGAAGAATGCATTAGCAACCTGATATGCAATGTCTACGAAAGAGAGCTTGTCGATATCGTCGAAGAACTGCTGTGGGAGTTTCTTTATCTGGTATGGCATGTAAAGACCGCGGTCTTCTGCCAATCCGTTTACAACTGCCTGCTCAAGAGTGGCGTCGGCAGCTTTATGGTTTGTTGAGTAGTAGAGCATAGTTTTATTTCATGAATGTTTCTATGAATTCGCGGAGACGAAGCAAACCGTATGCACCTGAAACACAGCTTTCCTCGTTGTATTCCTGCACGCTGTCGGGTGTGATCTCCTTATGCCAAATGATGAAAGGCACAGGTTCATTGACATGGGTGCGCGTCTCGCAAGGTGTTGGATGATCTGGAAGAATGGCGATGGAGATATTCTCATCTACTGACATGATATAGTCATAGATAGGCTTCACGATGCGGTCGTTGAGATATTCCGTAGCCTTAACCTTAAGTTGTACATCGCCATCGTGACCAGCTTCATCGGTTGCTTCCACATGAACGAATACGAAATCGTCGCCATTCTTGAGAGCGTTGACAGCAGCTTCCGCCTTACCTTCGTAATTGGTGTCGGCAAGTCCTGTGGCACCTTCCACATTTATGACATTAAGTCCGGCATAATGTCCGATGCCTTTGATGAGGTCAACGGCTGTGATGACAGAGCCTTTCTTTATCTCAGGGAACTGCGAAAGGAGTGTTTCCATTGAAGGACGATAGCCGCCGCTCCAAGGCCAGATTGAATTTGCCTGAAGCTTTCCGTTTGCTTCGCGTTCCTTGTTGAAAGGATGTGCTGCAAGGAGTTCCTGCGAGCTGTGGATAAGCAGATTGATGAGCGTTGCCGTAGCGTATGCCTTCATAAGGTCTGCCTTGGGAGCTTTTGTGTCAGGCTGTACGAGCAAGCCTCCCCATTCCTCGTTCGGATGGTCGTGTGGAGGATTGCAAATGATGTTCTTGTTACCGCCCTTTATTATAAGAAGGTGGCGATACTGAATGCCTTTAACGAACTTTACGCCAAATGTCTCACCATCGATGGAGTAGTCGCCAGCAAGGTTCTCGTTGAGATAATCAATGAGCATGTGAGCGTCTTCCGTCTGAAGATGACCGCCGTGGTGAGTCATTATCTTGCCATCCTTGAGCGATATGATGTTGCAACGGAGAGCGAGGTCATCGTTAGCCATATCATAACCGATGGATGCTGCTTCAAGAGGTCCGCGACCTTCATAGACGGTATTCAGGTCGTAGCCGAGAATGGCAGTGTTTGCCACCTCACTACCTGGAGGAAAACCTTCCGGAACAGTCACGAGGCGACCAGTCTTTCCTTCGCGTGCAAGCTGGTCTATGATCGGGATGTTGGCAGCTTGGAGAGGAGTTTTATCTTGCAAAGACGCCTGCTTGTGGTCGGCCATTCCGTCGCCTAATATTATTATATGTTTCATTAAGTCTTTGGTTTTGTGTTGTTGGGAACCCAAAGCTGACGCTTCGGGCACGGGGGCTTAGACATTCGCAATAGACATGATGTTCGCGAAGACGCCGGCAGCTGTTACGCTGGCACCTGCTCCATATCCTTGAATAAGCATAGGATAGTCAAGGTAGCGCTCAGTGGTAAGAAGCACGATGTTGTTGCTACCTTCGAGCTCATATAGAGGATGATTGCTAGGGATTTCCTTGAGTCCGATGCTTAGTTTTCCGTTTTCCATCTTAGCTACGAAACGCTGACGCATGCCCTTGGTTGCTAGTTCCTTGCGTTTCTCCTCGAACTCAGCGTCAAGCTGTGGAAGGTTCTTCCAGAAGTCTTCAAGGGTGCCGTCGAAGTATGACTGTGGCACGAAGAGGTTCTTCTCAACATCAGTCTGCTCAACCTTATAGCCAGCCTCACGCGAAAGGATGATGAGCTTGCGCAGAACGTCCATTCCACTGAGGTCGATACGTGGGTCTGGTTCTGCATAACCTTCCTCCTTAGCAAGGCGAACTGTCTCGCTGAAAGGAACTGTTTCGGAGAGTGTGTTGAAGATATAGTTGAGCGTACCAGAGAGAACTGCCTCAATCTTCAGAATCTTATCGCCAGAGTTCACAAGGTCGTTTATTGTGCCGATGATAGGAAGGCCGGCACCTACGTTTGTCTCAAAGCGGAACTTCACGCCGCGAGCGAGAGCTGTGTCCTTGAGGAGTTTGTAGTTTTCGTAGTCAGAAGAAGCAGCTATCTTGTTGCAAGCGATGATGCTTACGTTATGCTGAAGTAGTGGCAGATAGATGTCGGCAACTTCCTTTGAAGCTGTACAATCCACGAATACGCTGTTGAAGATATTCATCTCCAGTACCTTGTCACGAAGAGAAGAGATTGTAGAAGGTTCAGCAGCATCAAGCTGTTCGCGATAGTTTGTAAGGTCAAGACCGTCACGATTGAAGATAGCCTTCTTGCTTGAAGCGATGCCCACTACATTGAGCTTAAGGCGGCGAGTCTTTTTAAGTTCTTCCTGCTGTGAACGGATCTGCTCAATGAGTTTGCCACCCACATTTCCTACGCCGCAAAGGAAAAGGTTGAGCACATTGTATTCACTCAAGAAAAAAGAGTCGTGGAGCACATTGAGCGACTTGCGAAGCAAATCCCTATTCACCACGAACGAGATGTTTGTCTCGGAAGCGCCTTGTGCACAAGCAATTACACTAATACCAGAACGTCCAAGAGTGCCGAAGAGCTTGCCCGCAATACCTGGAGTATGCTTCATATTCTCGCCAACGATGGCAACTGTGGCAAGTCCACGTTCAAGATGCATTGGATACATTGCACCAGTTTCAATCTCGTTTGCAAACTCTGCGTTGAGAACATCAACAGCTGTCTGTGCGTCTTCTTCCTTAACACCGATTGAAGTTGAGTTCTCGGAAGAAGCCTGACTTACCATGAATACGCTGATTCCTGCATTGGCAAGCGAAGTGAAGATGCGGCGGTTTACACCGATAACGCCCACCATGGAAAGACCTGTAACGGTAATAAGCGCTGTGTCTGAGATTGAGGAAATACCCTTGATAGGCTTTGCATCAGTTGTTACATGTTCGCAAATGATGGAACCAGGGTTGCTTGGGTTGAATGTGTTGAGAACGCGGATAGGAATGTTCTTCACACAAACTGGGTAGATTGTTGGCGGATAAACCACCTTTGCGCCGAAGTTGCAAAGCTCTGTTGCCTCAACGTATGTGAGTTCGTTGATGGTATAGGCTGTTGGAATGACGCGAGGATCGGCTGTAAGGAAACCGTCAACGTCTGTCCATATCTGGAGTTCCTCTGCATCAAGGGCAGCTGCAAGAATGGCTGCTGTGTAGTCAGAACCACCGCGACCGAGGTTTGTAGTACGACCTGTGTTGACGTCGCGAGAGATGAAGCCGCCGCAGACCGTAATCTTTGGCATATCCTCAAATGCTTCCTTGATGAGTCGGTTAGTCTCTTCTGTTACGAGAGTGTGCTTTCCGCCCTTGCCAACCTTTCGTTCAGTGCGGATGAACGAGCGAGAGTCCTTCCACTGCGCTCCTTTTATCAGGGCGGCAGTTATTTGTGAAGACAAGCGTTCGCCGTAAGCCACAATGGCATCTTGTGTCTTACCGCTGAGGTCGTGTATGAGATAAACTCCGAAAAGAATGCTCTTGAGCTGTTCGAAGAGTTGGTCAACAGTCTTGAAAAGTTCCTCTCTCTGCTTGGCATGAGTGATAATTGTGTCTATCATCTGATGATGACGCTCTACCATCTGCTCAAACTCTTGCTTGTAAGCTTCGTCGCCCTTAAGTGCAAGGTCTGACATTCTAAGCAACTGGTCGGTAACACCACCGAGTGCCGATACTACAACGATTACTGGTTGTCCACTCTGTTTAGCCTCTTTTTCTACAATGCGCTTGAGGCTCTGGATACTGCGCACGGAGCCAACACTGGTTCCGCCAAATTTCAATACTTTCATTTGTTTTTAAGAGTGCCCGTTAAGGCTAATATTACATGGTCTGCCCAAAGACGAGATGGGTTTTACGCCATGGAGTTAATATTATATGTCTTTATCGCGTGCAAATTTAGAAAAATATTCCACAATACTATTATATTTGAAAAAAGATTGTTAACTTTGCCCCAAATAATTTGATATAATACGCTAATAAATAAACCAAAAATATCATGAGATTTGCTTTTAAAATGAAACTTAAGCCTGGTTGCGAGGCTGAATATGCCAAGCGCCATGCTGAAATCTGGCCTGAACTGAAGGCTATGATCAAGGAACAAGGTGTCAGCGATTACAGCATCTTTTTCGACAAGGATACAAACATTCTATTCGGCGTTCAGAAATGCAGTAGCGACACAAACAGCCAAGATACCGAGAATGTTGACCCAATAACACAGAAATGGTGGGATTTCATGGCAGACATAATGGAGGTTAATCCTGACAATTCTCCTGTAACAATTCCGCTTGAAGAGGTTTTCTATCTTGAATAATAAATGAAAACTGCGAGAATAAGCAAAAGAAAATCGGCAAGGAAGAACGATTATTGTTCAAATCCTTGCCGATTTTTACTTATAAGGGATTGCCTAAAAAACGCAATCCCTTTATTATGAGTGATGATTAGATGTCATCGCTTATACGATCGAGAGAGTCGTTGAAATCCTTTGGCTCCTTTGGTGCGTATGGATCGTTAGCCTGCTCACGACGATGCTCGAAGCGACGTGGTTCGCCATCGTTGAAGCGGTCGTTGTTGAAGCGACGCTCAGGACGTGGACGACGCTCGCCACGCTCTGGGCGCTCACGACGTGGACGAGCCTCACGCTCCACATAACCTTCTGGTTTCTCAACGAGAACACGGTGAGAAAGCTTGTACTTGCCAGTCTTTGAGTCAATGTCAAGAAGCTTAACCTGGATGTGATCACCTTCCTTGATGCCTGCCTCTTCTACTGTCTCAAGACGCTTCCAAGCGATTTCAGAGATGTGGAGAAGACCATCCTTACCTGGCATGATCTCTACGAAGCAACCGTAAGGCATGATAGAACGAACAACACCATCGTAAACTTCACCAACTTCAGGAACAGCTACGATAGCACGAATCTTACCGAGAGCTGCGTCGATAGACTCCTTGTTAGGGCCAGAAACCTGAACCTTGCCTACGCCGTCAGTCTCTTCGATAGTGATTGTAGCACCTGTATCTTCCTGCATCTGCTGGATAATCTTACCACCAGGGCCGATAACAGCACCGATGAACTCCTTAGGGATAGTGATCTGAACGATGCGTGGTACATGTGGCTTGAGCTCTGCACGTGGTTCAGCGATAGTATCTGTGATGCAACCGAGGATGTGCTCACGACCTTCCTTAGCCTGCTGGAGAGCCTTCTCAAGGATTTCGTAAGAAAGACCGTCGCACTTGATGTCCATCTGAGTAGCAGTAAGACCGTCCTTTGTACCAGTAGTCTTGAAGTCCATGTCGCCAAGGTGGTCCTCATCACCGAGGATGTCAGAGAGAACAGCATACTTGTCCTCACCCGGGTTCTTGATAAGACCCATTGCAATACCAGAAACAGGCTTCTTCATTGGAACACCAGCATCCATGAGAGCGAGTGTACCAGCACAAACTGTAGCCATTGATGAAGAACCGTTAGACTCAAGAATCTGAGAAACCACGCGTACTGTATATGGATAATCTGCTGGAATCTGACCCTTAAGACCGCGCCATGCGAGGTGACCGTGACCGATTTCACGACGACCTACACCACGCTGTGCCTTAGCCTCACCTGTACAGAATGGAGGGAAGTTGTAGTGAAGGAGGAAACGCATGTAGCTCTTGTCGAGAACATCGTCAACCATCTTCTCATCCATCTTTGTACCGAGGGTAACAGTTGTCAAAGACTGAGTTTCACCACGAGTGAAGATAGAGCTTCCGTGTGGCATTGGGAGTGGAGAAACTTCGCACCAGATAGGGCGGATTTCGTTTGTCTTACGACCGTCAAGACGTACGCCTTCGTCGAGGATACAACGACGCATAGCGTCCTTCTCTACATCGTGATAGTACTTATCGATAAGAGCACACTTCTCTTCGAGCTCTTCCTCTGTGAGTTCTGCATGAGCCTCGCAGTAAGCAGTCTTGAACTCTTCCTTGATAGCCTCGAAAGCCTCAGCACGAGCGTGCTTCTCGAGAGCCTGCTTTACAACATCGTAGCACTTCTGGTAAGTGTCAGCCTTAACCTGCTCCTTGAGATCGTCATCGTTAACCTCATGGCAGTACTCGCGCTTAACGTCTGTTCCGAGTTCCTTCATGAGTTCCTCCTGGAGTACACACATAGGCTTGATAGCCTCGTGAGCAGCCTTGAGAGCACCGAGAAGGTCAGCCTCAGAAACCTCATCCATCTCACCTTCCACCATCATGATGTTGTCCTTTGTAGCGCCGACCATAAGATCCATGTCAGCGTTCTTCATCTGAGCGAAGGTTGGGTTTATTACATATTCGCCGTTAACACGAGCCACACGAACCTCTGAGATAGGGCATTCGAAAGGAATGTCAGAGCAAGCGAGTGCAGCAGAAGCAGCGAAACCTGCGAGAGCGTCTGGTTGATCAACGCCATCTGCAGAGAAGAGAATTACGTTTACGAAGACCTCAGCGTGGAAGTCTGATGGGAAGAGTGGGCGAAGAGCACGGTCAACAAGGCGGCAAGTGAGGATTTCATTGTCAGAAGCCTTGCCTTCACGCTTTGTGAAACCGCCAGGGAAACGACCTGCAGCGGCATATTGTTCGCGATACTCCACCTGAAGTGGCATGAAATCTGTTCCAGGAACAGCGTCTTTTGCGGCACAAACAGTGGCCAGGAGCACAGTGTTACCCATACGGAGGGTACAGCTACCATCGGCTTGTTTTGCCAATTTTCCGGTCTCAATTGTGATGGTGCGACCATCAGCCAATGTGAGAGTTTTCTGAATTACGTTCATCTAAATTTTATTTATTACATCAAAAAAATATTGTTTCGTTTTA
The DNA here is from genome assembly GCA_024401305.1 of Bacteroidaceae bacterium. GTDB lineage: Bacteria > Bacteroidota > Bacteroidia > Bacteroidales > Bacteroidaceae > Prevotella. Next base: position 30,147 of record JAKSLI010000015.1, read on the forward strand.
TCTGTGCCTGCCAGGAAGTTCTGGCTTTGGAGCTTCTTCCTCAGCATAGTCAAGCTTTACTACGATAACGCGGATTACTTGGTCGTCAGTATCATTGGCTATCTTTGCTACATGCCAATCGTAAGGGAAGAAAAGCACGAACTTGTCGTGAGCAGGTTCAAAGTACTTCGCCTTATCTTTCTCGTATGCATAGTGGATAACGTCTGGACGATATGCCGTATTAGGCTTGCTAGTCTCGTGGTCGATAATGGCGAAACGTTCAGTACCTTTCACAACCCATTGGAAGTCAATGTGATGATAATGGCTTTCCGATCTGCGCTTCACCTCTGGCTCGTTGTTTGAATCCTCGACACTAACAACGAGGTTCGTGCCTTCTATAGGATGCTTGCCTTTTTCAATAGTTGTCAAGTCATGCTCGCCAAGCCACTTGAACATGGCATCCCATTGCTGTGGATTCTTCTTGTACTGAGTATAAAACTCAACGATGTTCACGGTTTCATCAGGCGAAGCTGACTTGAAGCCGTTGCGCCACGTGCCTTTCTTTGCCCATTTCTTTGCTTCCTTCATGAGTTTCTTGTCGGTACAAGGCTTTGTGTAAAGTTGTGCCGAAGCCGTTGAGAATGGGAGAAGCAGAGCTGCTATTATATATAATAATGTGTACTTCATTGATGGAGACCCAGAGGATAACCGCTAGGAATAGTCGTTTATGTTAATACGATTCTTCTTTTGAAGGGAAGTTCTTTTCCTTTACATCAGTAATGTATGAGCCGATAGCGTCAGTCATTATTGCGTTAAGGTCGGCATATCGACGAAGGAACTTTGGCGAGAAGCCTTTTGTCATGCCAAGCATATCGGCAACAACAAGCACTTGTCCGTCAGTTTCAACGCCAGCACCGATACCGATTGTTGGACAAGAAACCATCTTTGTCACCTTTGCAGCAAGATCTGCAGGCACTTTCTCAAGTACGATTCCAAAGCATCCTGCTTGGTCAAGGAGAACAGCATCTTCAAGGAGTTTGTTGGCTTCCGCTTCCTCCTTAGCACGAACGGCATATGTTCCGAACTTGTTGATGCTCTGAGGAGTGAGTCCGAGATGTCCCATTACAGGGATTCCTGCATCAAGAATACCACGAACGGCATCAAGAATCTCCACGCCACCTTCAAGTTTCAATGCGTCGCAACCACTTTCCTTCATTATCTTAACCGCGTTCTGAACAGCTTCCTTGCGGTCAACTTGGTATGAACCGAACGGCATGTCGCAGATTACGAGCGCACGTTTTGCTGCGTTAGTAACAGACTTTGCGTGGTAAATCATTTGCTCTACCGTGATAGGCAAAGTAGTAGCATTACCAGCCATCACATTACTTGCCGAGTCGCCTACAAGAATGCAGTCGATTCCTGCTGCGTCAACGATGGACGCGATGGTATAGTCGTAAGAGGTGAGCATGGAAATCTTCTCGCCTCTTTGTTTCATTTCCTGGAGTCTATGTGTTGTGACCTTGCGAGTGTCACTTACCAAATATTGAGCCACGATATTTAATAATCTTAAGTATTAATTATACATCAATCCGACATCTTCGTGTAAACCACAGAAATCTTTGTCTTGTCCATAGCGTTTGGACCTCCTACAAGCTTCGCTGACGACAAGCCCATCTCCGGGAAAATTGCCGTGATTGTTCCGCCTGATGAAGATGACGAGCTGCCATAATAGCCGCCATAGAGCAAAGAGTAATAACCGCCATAATAATATGAGTCTGACGATGAAGAGCTTGTGGTAGAGACTGTTACAGGAACGAGAGCCACCTTATTCCAGTTCTCGCCAGCCATGCCAGTCTTCTTTAGGTTTTCCATATAAGCCACGATACCGGCGAAGTTATCGAATGTATATGAACTTGTTGAAGAATTGTATGATGCGAGGAAAGCCGTGCGACCGTCAGTCAACTTCTTCTCATTGAAGAAAGTCTGCACGCTATCAGTAGGAATCATGAGCAAATAGCTTGGAGCCTTGTAAGTATTGCCTTCATAACCTTCCATGTTCATGCACTGGAAAGTAACCTTCGCCTTGCTCAAGCTGTCGGTTTCATGTCCGTACATAATCTGTTCTACAGGAATTGTCATCTCAGTATAAAGACCAGCTGGAGTCTTCAGGTAAGAGCAACTGCCATCATTAGCCAAAGCTTGGAGCGCATCCTTGTTAGTCTCAACATAAGTAGTCTGGAGAACTTCGTCAGTACCGAAGATTGTAGTATGAGCTTTCAGGCGTGTTGTTGAATCGTTCACCCAGCAACGGTACGAAATGTTCATACCTGTACCAGTGATGGAAGCCATGGCACCTTCGCCATTATCCACGGTAACATAGATGCCTGGGAACACCTTGTGTGCAAAAGCGTTAGAGTTTGCGAAAGCTCCGTTCTTGTCACGCTTGCTCTTGTAATAGCTTTGCATGATGTAAGAACCAAGGTTATTGTAGGTAACACCATCCTTTGTGTACTCGTCAGTAAGAGGAATCTTGAAGATGGCAGTATAATCCTTGGAATTTACAGTTGCACTATCAAGCGTCTGGTCAGCCATTGTGAATGTCATGGACTTCAAAGGCTTGCTTGTATTCACATAGCCTTCCTTCACAGGGTCGAAGTCAGAGAAATAAGTTCTTCCGTCAGGGATAGGCTTGATGAGTTCGTACACATTAAGGTGCATAGGCTGAAGCGAGTCGCCTATGATGTTTGTAGGAACAACATAGATGTATGTGCTATCAGACATTACCTGTTCGATAGCGACATGAGTTGTATCCGAAAGAGTTTCAAAAGAAGGATTCGTGCTACGAATAGAATCAAGTTCCGGGAAGAGAGCCCCGCCGAGAAGGTAGAATTGAGTTGTGTAGCTACCACGAATCAGAGCACCTGTATCATAGTCTCTGATGCATCCAAGATTAGCCTTAGCACTTCTACTCTGCACAGCACCAAGCATTCTTGTTTGGGTTTGTACGAGGAAAGTGTCAGACTTTAATATGAAGTTATCCATGTTACCTGCAAGTCCGGAACCGATATCGTCAGTGGTTTCGTCGCAAGAGGTAATAGAAAACAATGCGGCAGCGAAGAGTAATAGAGAATATAGATTAAAGCGATTCATAGAATTTCATATAAGCATCGGCAATATTTGCCTCATCAACAGGTTGGTCGAGCATTGGTTTGCCTGTTTGTTTTGCATGCTCGAGCAGAACCTCATCAACATCTTTTCCTGCAACGACGATTGCGTCAGAATAGTCCATTGCAAGTTTTTCAAGTTCCACAAAGTTAAATTCCTTAGAGTAAGGCTTCAAAACTGACTGGCGAACGCCCTTGAACTCAATAGTCTTCTTGAATTCAGGAACTATGCCGTTCTGAAGTTCGTTTTTGAAAAGCGAAGTAACCACCTTTGCCTCCTTGAACGCAGGGTCTTCACTGAAAGAACGCTTGATGTACATAGGCACAAGTGCGCTCATCCAACCTTGACAATGGATAATGTCCGGGGTCCAACGAAGTTTCTTGACAGTCTCAAGCACACCACGAGCGAAGAATACTGCACGTTCAGCATTATCCTCATACTCTTTTCCTTCTGGGTCGTATGCCATCTTTCTGTTTGCAAAGAAGTCGTCGTTATCGATGAAATAGACTTGGATTCGAGTCTGTGGAATAGAGGCTACCTTGATTATCAAAGGGTGATCTGTTTCGTCTATGATAATCATTATTCGAGAAAGTCGTATAACCTCATGAAGCTGGCCTCTTCTCTCGTTCACATGTCCCCATTTCGGCATAAAGGTACGCACTTCGCAACCAGCCTCCTCTTGGAGAGCTCGGGCAACGTTTGTACCGAGTTGTGACAATTCCGACTCCTCAACATAAGGAGTCATTTCTTGGTTGATGTAAAGGATTTTCTTCACTTGATATTGATTTTTACGGACCCAACATGTCAAACAAGCCCGTTATTTAACGATAATTATCGCTGCAAAGGTAAGAAAAAGTTGCGTAAAATAGGCTTATTTTTTGATGTTTTTATAAAAAGGGCTCACTTTAATGATTCTTTTTAACACTTTTTGACCTATATATCATAAAAAAGTAGTTACTTTGCAGACGTATTTGGCTTAAAATCCCTAAGGGATATGATTGAAAAAATGCATTTTTTGAGGCAAAACTCATACAAATAACAAGCGTATTCGATACATAAGCCTAAAAACAAGACAAAACAAACAAAAGGAAATGAAAGTAATCAACAAGGTTGTTGACCTCCAGAACGCGCTCTTCGACGAGAGGAAAAGCGGAAAGAAGGTAGGTCTCGTACCAACAATGGGCGCTCTCCACGAGGGTCACGCTTCGCTCGTCAAGCGCTCGGTAGCAGAAAATGACGTTACTGTAGTATCGGTTTTCCTCAACCCTACACAGTTTAACGACCCTAAAGATTTGGAGAGATACCCACGCACGCTTGATGCCGACTGCGAGCTTCTTGAAGCTTGCGGTGCCACATACGTCTTTGCACCTTCCGTAAGCGAGATGTATCCGGTAGAAGACAAGCGTCAGTTTGAGTTCCCACCAGTATCAACAGTTATGGAAGGCGCCCATCGTCCTGGCCATTTCAACGGAGTATGCCAGGTAGTAAGCCGACTCTTCTATATCTCAAAGCCTGACCGCGCATATTTCGGCGAGAAGGATTTCCAGCAGATTGCCGTTGTAAAGGCGATGGTAAAGTACCTGAAGCTTGGCGTGGAAATCGTGGAATGTCCTATCATACGCGAAGAAAACGGCCTTGCACGCTCTTCCCGCAACTCGCTCCTTGCTGAGGACGAGAAGGCAATCGCGCCAAAGATATACGAGGCGATGAAGGAAAGTCTCGACTATGCAAAGAACCATTCCGTTAAGGAAACCCACGATCATGTCGTTGAGACCATCAACGCTGTTGACGGACTTGAAGTGGAATACTACTCTATCGTTGACGGAGACACTCTGCTTGATGTAGAGGACTGGAAGGATGCCAAGCACATCGTAGGCTGCATCACAGTCTATTGCGGAAAGAAACCAATCCGACTTATCGACCACATTCGTTATATCTAAAAAAGTAATAAGTAACAAGTAGTAAGTAATAAGTATGATTTGCTATGGTAGGGCGAGGATTTCCGAGCCGCAATAATAGCAATAATGGTTCTGAAATCTTCGCCCCACATTATCTTTGCTAAAGAGTAATCATACTTATTACTTGTTACTTATTACCTATTACTTAGAAGTTGAACAAAATGCAAATAGAAGTTTTGAAGAGCAAGCTGCATTGCGTTAAGGTGACGGAAGCCAACCTCAACTACATGGGCAGCATAACAATAGACGAGGATCTCATGGACGCGGCAAACCTTATTGCCGGCGAGAAGGTGTCTATCGTAAACAATAACAATGGCGAGCGCATCGAGACTTACATCATCAAGGGCGAACGCGGTTCCGGTTGCATCTGCCTCAACGGTGCGGCTGCAAGGAAATGCCAGGTTGGCGATGTGGTTATCATCATGTCGTACGCACTGATGGACTTCGAGGAAGCCAAGACTTTCAAGCCATGGGTAGTGTTTCCTGAGAACAACAAGGTTGTCAAATAAAACGAAATCACATTGAAAAAGAAATTATTCTCTTGGCTATTGTATAAGGCACTTGGATGGAAATCGGAGCTGACCATTGAATTTCCCGACAAATACATCCTCGCTCTCGCTCCACACACGAGCAATTGGGACTTCATCCTCGGCGAACTTTTCTGCTTGGCTGAAGACGTCAGGATAGGTTTCATGATGAAGAAAGACTGGTTCTTCTGGCCTCTCGGACCCATCTTCCGCGCTCTTGGTGGCATTCCGGTCAACAGGACAAGGAACACGAGCATGACGCAAGCCGTGGCAAATGCCGCAAGGGAGTCTGACAAGTTTGCCCTCTGCATAACGCCCGAAGGCACGCGAAAAGCCGTTGGGGAATGGAAGAAAGGATTCTACTATATTGCCTACAACGCAAACATCCCTATCCTTCTCATCTCTGCTGATTACGAAAAGAAACTCATACGATGCACGAAAAAAGTCATCCCTTCAGGCGACTTCGACAAGGACATCGTGGAAATCAAGGCGTACTACAAAGGCGTGAAGGGAAAGAAACCCTTGAACTTTATATGCGAATAAGAACAATTCTATACATAACGACTCTGCTTCTGCTTGCTTCCTGTAGCACTCAGAAGCAGTTTGTTGTTACGCCTCCTTCTTTCCATAAGGGCTACCCTACTTACGAAGGACCTGCTTGGGTGAAGAACGAGTCGAGACCGTTCCGCATCACAAAGGGTCTTGAGAACAAGCATGTGGCGGTAACAGCAAGCCACGGACGCTATTTCAACAACAAGAAAGGCGAATGGGACTGGCAGCGTCCTTACATGAACGGCACTCGCGAAGACCTTTTCACAAGCACCATCGTGGTGCCTTACCTCATTCCGATGCTCGAAAACGCTGGAGCTAACGTGTTTTCAGCCCGTGAGCGCGACAATCAGATGGAAGAGATCATCGTGGATGGCGGCAAGGAATACAACATCTTCTACAATTGGGAGCACTGCCCCACCCCAGGCTTTGCCGACAGCAAGGCAGTTTACGACGACAACTACCATCCGTTTTCCGTAGGAACAACGCGAATGGCAAAGACGCATAAAAAGAAGAAATGCGAGGTTCAGTATGTTCCAAGCTTCAAGAAGAGCGGAAAATACGCCGTTTATGTGGCTTATGCAAAATACAAGGACCAGAATGTTCCCGACGCAAAGTACATCGTGATGCACGGCGGAACATGTACGGAGTTTACGGTAAACCAAACAATCGGACAAGGCACTTGGGTTTATCTCGGCACTTTCCATTTCGAAGCTGGCAGACCGGAACGCAACTTCGTAAGCCTTTCCAACGAGAGCAAGTACAAAGGTTATGTTACGGCTGATGCTGTTCGCTTCGGAGGTGGCAAGGGAAGGGTTCTTCGTGGCGGCACGACAAGCGGTGAACTTCGCTGCGTCGAGGCGGCAAGATACAGCGCACAATGGTACGGAGCACCCGACAAGGTTTGGAACACTTTCAAGCATGAGAACGACTATAACGACGACATCCGCACGCGCCCTTCAATGGCAAACTGGATGGCTGGCGGTTCATGCTTCAACCCAAAGGAGGAAGGACTGAATGTGCCGATAGAACTTGCCCTCGCCGTCCATAGCGATGCCGGCAAGACTACCGACTCGTCATACATCGGAACTCTCGGAATCTGCACTACAGACCATAACGGAGGAAAACTTGCCAGCGGTGCTTCTCGAGACCTCTCGAAGGTCTTTGCCGACAATCTCCAGAAGAACATCAAGACGGACCTTACGAACAAGTTTGGCAATTGGCGCTCACGCGGTTTATGGGACAAGAACTATGGCGAGACAAGAATCCCGGAAATGCCATCGGCAATCATAGAGGTCTTGTCTCACGAGAACCCAGCCGACATGGAAAAAGGCCACGATCCTGAGTTCAAGTTCACTCTAGCGCGAAGCATGTACAAGACAATCCTTCGATTCCTCGCCAACCAGCACGGACAGAACATCGTAGTGCAACCGCTTCCGCCATGCAACCTCTCCGCCTTCATCAACAAGAATGGCAAGTTGCAGGTTCAATGGCAAGCACAGACCGACAACACCGAACCGACATCACGCCCAAAAGGTTACATATTATATATAGCAACAAACAGCGGCGATTTCGACAACGGACAGATCGTCAGCGGCAACGCCATCGCCATCACGCCGCTGCCAAACACCTCCTACACATTCAAGGTAACAGCCTTCAATGACGGCGGAGAAAGCCTGCCAAGCTACACCGAAATAACACTAAGCACTAAACACTAAATCCCCCAGCCACCGTTCTCGGCGTTTTTACGCCGAGCCCCAACCCCCAAAGAATATGAAACTAATCCAAGCAAACGAGCGCGGCACTCGCTCAATCGCCGTAACTGAACAGCATTTCGTAACGCTTCAGAAATACTCCCTGCTCAAGAACCTTGTTGACAGCAACGGTTTCATCGACGAAGGTGTTCTCGAAAAACTTCAGCTCAATCTCCGTGCACTTCTTGAATCTGCGCCAAAGGAAGAGCAGAAAGACCTCATGAACCTCGCTTTCGATGTCATCTTCAATCTCAACATGAAGGCATTCGGTCTGCATCAGCTCCTCCTTTCATACGTAGAATGGGAGAATGAACATAAACAATAATACTACTACTGACAAAATGAAAATCGGAGATAAAGTATCATTCCTGAGCGAAGTAGGAGGTGGAATCGTTTCGGGCTTCCAAGGAAACAACATCGTTCTCGTGGAAGACGAAGACGGCTTTGAGATTCCCATGCGCATGAACGAGGTTGTCGTAGTAAGCAATGAGAACTACGACAAGCCAAACCCATACGCAAAGAAACCTTCTGCACCATCCAAGGCTACTGTCATCGTTGATGACGACGAGGAAGAAGAAGTTGAGATCGAGCCTGCCGACCTTCCCATAGCCTACAAGGCAGAACCAGAAGAGCGAAAGGGCGGCGACAAGCTCTACGCTTACCTTGCATTCTTACCGCTCAACGGCAAGGACATGGTCAACAATCGCTACGCCGTGTTCTACATCAACGACAGCAACTATTACCAGCAGTTTGTCATTTCCACACGAGAGAACAACGTATGCCACCTCTTCAAGGCAGCTCTCGTTGAGCCAAACACAAAGATGCTCATCGACGAGATTGGCAAGGAAGACCTCAACAAGATTGAGCGCATTCTGGTTCAGATGATTTCATACAAGGAAACAAAGCCGTTCATCCGTCGTCCCGTCGTAGATGTCGAGCTGCGTATTGACGGCAGAAAGTTCTACAAGATTACATCCTTCAAGGAAAACGATTTCTTTGATGACGACGCCCTCATAGTGCCAATCGTGGAAGACGACAGGACAATCACTGAAGAACCAAAGCATACTGCCGAGCTTGAACTTCGCTTGAAGAAGGCAATGACGGAGAAGAAGGCTGCAACCGAAAAGAAGGCAACCACACCACAGACAAATTCAGCTGCACATTCTGCCGTTCGCTTCAAGGAAGACATCAACGGAAAACTAATTATCGTTGACCTTCATGCACAGGAAATCCTCGACTCCACATCAGGTCTTGAACCGATAGACATTCTTCGTTATCAAACGGATTTCTTCAACAAGATAATGAAGGACTACGGAAACAAGGCAGGACAGAAGATTGTGTTCATTCATGGCAAGGGCGAAGGCGTGCTCAGAGCCGCCATCATCAATGAGCTCACTTACCGCTACAAGCGTTGCAAATACCAAGACGCCTCATTCCAGGAATACGGCTTCGGAGCAACAATGGTAACTATCAGACACTAATACATACTATACTATACCATACAAATAAAGGCTGACTCTTTAACGGAGCCAGCCTTTTTGTTATCAAAAAAACATTCTAATTATTCTACAATTGTTCCGAGCAAAGTGGCGCTTGAGGAGCCTGTGATCTTTGCCATGAGGTATTCGCCGATGTGGTGGTTGCCCTTGTCGAACACGACTACCTTGTTCTGCTCCGTGCGACCGAAGAGTTGTTCGCGCGAGCGCTTGCTGTAGCCTTCCACGAGTATCTGGTATGTCTTGCCTATTTCCGCTTGGTTGCGTTCTGCTGAGATTTGCGTCTGAAGGGCGATGAGCTCGTCGAGGCGGCGAAGCTTCACTTCCTCTGCCACATTGTCAGGAAGGTGCTTTGAGGCGTATGTGCCTGGGCGCTCGCTATACTTGAACATGAAGGCTGAGTCGTAGCCAACCTCACGCATGAGGGAGAGCGTCTGCTGATGGTCTTCCTCCGTCTCGTTATGATAGCCCACGAAGACATCGGTGGTGAGTCCGCAATCAGGAATGATGCGACGGATGGCTGCCACACGCTCAAGATACCATTCGCGAGTGTATTTGCGATTCATGAGCTTGAGGATTGTGTTTGAACCGCTCTGCACAGGCAAGTGGATCTGCTTGCACACATTTGGCTCGTCGGCAATGACCTGCAGAGTCTCGTCGCTCATATCCTTCGGATGTGAAGTGGTGAAACGAACGCGCATCTCGGGAACTGCACGAGCTACCTTTCGCAACAACTCTGGGAAGTTGACGCCCTCGAAATTGTAGGAGTTAACATTCTGACCGAGAAGAGTGACCTCCTTGAAGCCACGGTCACGAAGGTCAACACATTCGCGGATGATGCTTTCCACCTCACGCGAGCGCTCACGACCGCGAGTGTATGGCACGATGCAATAGTGGCAGAAGTTGTTGCAGCCGCGCATGATGCTCACGAATCCGCCGAAGTTCCTGCCATGGGTAATGCGCTGTGGCACAATGTCCTTGTAAGTCTCTGATGTAGAGAGTTCGATGTTCATTGCCTTCTGTCCGAGTTCGCACTGGGCAATAAGGTCTGGAAGCGAGAGGTAGGAGTCAGGACCAGCCACGAGGTCTGCGTGATGGTTGTTAAGCAAATCTTCCTGAACACGCTCTGCCATGCAGCCGAGCACGCCGAGGATGCGCTTCTTTCCCTTCTTGTTGAGATTGTGAAGGGCATCAAGGCGATGAAGGATTTTCTGCTCCGCATTGTCGCGCACGGAACAAGTGTTGAGGAACACTGCATCTGCCTCGTCGAGAGTCTCGCAGAGTTCGTAGTCAGCCATCTTCATTACAGAGGCAACTACCTCGCTGTCAGCAACATTCATCTGACAGCCGTATGTTTCTATATAGAGTTTTTTCATTTTACGATTGGTGATTTGTCGATTATTCGGGCTTATTTCACTCCCTTCATTGAGGTGAGGAATGCTTTGGCAGAGCCGAACTTTAGGGTAAGGTCAAGGCGAATAGGGATATGGCGAGAATCGTCTGTCACATAGAAGCGTACTATTTCCTTCCATTTTCCCTTTTCAAGTTCACAGAAAGAGAGTTCAAGGCAGTTGTACTTGTTGCCGTCGTCAGCCTTCACCGTGGTCTTTCCACGATAGACGAGCTTTGTCTGGTCAACATCATCGCCGTCAGCCATCTTGAACTTCACCTCATGTCCTTTGTTCCAGCTTGAGGCGTCCATGTTTCTGGCACGAAGGAAGGAACTCATCATATCGACGACACAATCGCTGACAGCCGTCTTCTTTTTCTTGAGTTCGCCATGCCTGTTAAGATAATGCTGGGTAAGGTTTGCCTTGCCTCCGCTGTAATCGTACCAAACCTCATCAACGGTGTATCGCTTGCCTTCCTTTGCTCCTTTACGGAAATAGAGAGGCGCTAGGTCTTTTCCCACATGGCAAAGCAGCGTATCGCGCATGACGAAGAACTTGTCTGCCTTGCTGTTTCCACGGGTTATCAGACTTCCTTTGTACGAAGGCTTCCCCTTGTATGTAGCGTTCGACACCGCCATGGTAGCAGTGCCAGCCTTTACCCACACGAACTGCCAATTGTAATACAGGTTGTAGGTAAGATACTCGCCACCAAGGAAAGCGGTATTCTTCATCGTGCATTGCGCATTTGCCACTGTAGCAAAGAGCAGGATGCTGATAATAGCTGAGAATATTCGTTTCATAAGCTATCTTCTTTGGTTGTTATTGTCGTTGGAACCGGTTACAGGCGTGCCGTCAGGGAGGAACTTCAAGCCCATGTCGCGAGCGCGTTTCATGTTGCGGTCGGTCTGGAGAACCTTCTTCCTGTCAGCCTTTTGCTTGATGATCGCTGCTGGCTTCTGGCGGTTGAGCGGAACACGGAGCGGATTCCATGAGATGGTCTTGTCCCACTTTTCCTTTATCGGAAGTTTCTCTTCGTAGTAATAGACTGCTTCCGGCTGAATGCCTTCGTCATACAAGCCTGTGGTAAACTTGCCGTCGCAGTCGTCGTCAACGATGAGCTTCAGGTAGTAATCGCCCGATTTCAGATAGCGGAACTCAGCGGAAGGCTTTGTCGTTATGACTTGCTTTGCTATCTTTTCAGCGCCTGAATAAAGCTGGAAGACATACTGATTGCCACTTATTCCCGTAACATCCACGATGAGTTTGCCGTAGCTGTCTTCCTCGCCTATCTTGATGTTCGCCTTGTAGGCTGGGGAGAGTCGGTCGTAAATGTCGCGAATGGCGAATGAGTCAACCTCCAGTTTGTATTCTTCCTTCTCCTTGAAATCGGTTATAAGATAATATGTTCGCGCGTAAAGGGAGTCTTCCTCGAGTCGGAAAGGCTTGTCTTCATAGAGCGTGTCAACCTTCATCTTCAGATGGATCATCGAGGAGTCGATAACGGCAACAGGCGACGGAACGACGAACGAGATTCTGTCTTCTGGCGTCATCGTGGAATGTGCGTTCCACTTTATGTTGAGAGGTTGCTTCGGGAATTCCGTTTCGAAAGGTTCGTTCTTCTTTTGCTTCTTGTCCTGTTCCTTCTTCCACTTCTTGTATTCCTCGTCCTTCAGTTTCTGTCGTCTCTCAAGACTGAGTTTCGGAACAAATTCAAGAGTGTCCAATTTCTGTTGGAGTTCGCCGAGAGTGTCAGTGTCAAGATATGAGAGTTCTACGATAAGCGAGTCGTTATTGATAAGCAAACTATCTGAAAGCCAATATATTATAGAGTCATTTTCAACGGAATGCTCCACAAGGTAGTTCACATTCTCTTTCGCCTCAAAGTTGAGAGGTCGGAATGTTGGCAAGGATTTGTCGCCGTATGTAAAGAAGAGCTTGAGCTGTTCTGGTTCGTTTCGGTCCTTCTTGAGCAGATGGCGCTCTTGCTGCTTCACCTTAGACATTCGGAGAACGATGTCATCAGGAGTGAAATGCGTGAATGGTACTCGCACCAAGTCCTTGATTCTCAGTTCGTCAGCCCATATCGTGTCAAGGCGGTTATCAGGATAGCAGTCGGGCGATATTATCTGATTGCTGAAAGCCATGCCCTCAGATGCCTGCGAATACTTCAAGTCGCCATCCATGTCTTCAAGGGCAAACACGCGATACTGCTTGTCCTTCGCCACGCCCTTTATGCAGAAACGGCCTTCGCCATCCGAACGGGCAACGCGAATCATGGTCTGCGTGCGGAAGATTGTGTCGCCCTTTTCCTGCGTGAAAAGGTCGTTCTCGTACAAACCTACAAGTGCACCTTTTATCGGTTCGAGCGTCTCGGCGTCTATCACATTGCCGGAAACCTCCATCGTATCGATATGGTCGCCGGTAGAGAATGTGAAGGTGTAGTTGCCCATCGGATTGTTCTCGTTGTTGTCCGAAATGCAATCCGAGAAGTCTATCGTGTAAGTCTGGTTTGCAATGAGCGAATCCTTCAGGTCGATGCGAATGCGATTGCCCTGAAGCTTTATCTCCGGTTGCTCAAGCTGCGGCGGAGAAACGACAACCTTCTCCTGCGCGTTCTCCAGCTTTATGTATTCGTTGAAGAGCAGATAGACGCGGTTGCCATTGAAGTTCACAGCGTTCTCCATCGGAGATGTTGCGACAACATAAGGAGGTTCCTCGTCATACCAGCCGCCGTCAGGGTTTCCCATTCGGGCACAAGAGGCTATCATCAGCGTGAGCATCACGATGATGAAAGTGTAAAGTGAAAAGTGAAATGTGAAATGTCTGCTTCCGCGCTTCATTAAAATCCAATTATTTAGATGATTATATACAATTTGCCATTTTAGCTTGGATTCTTTTAGACAAAAACATTAAAAACCGTTTTTATAAGAAAGTGCCTCTTTAGAGCCACTGCTAGATTGCTTCTGAATTGTTCTTATGAAAGCGAGCTTTCAACGCCCAATCCATAATCAATCCAGCACCATAAAGGTTTTCCTTATAAAAACAAAAAACAACGCTTCGCTAAAAACAAGGTCGCAGTCAACTGAAGATTATCAATAAATTATACTTATATAACTGATGCACACGATAAGTCAAATAAGTTAGATTTATTAATCAGATATAGTTTTCAGTCGAAATGTTTTTTCTGTTTTTTGCCTGAAAGAGAAGAAAGCCCTTCGGGTGATGGTTTGAACTTGGGATTTTATCTGTGAGCTCGCTCACAAGGAAAATTACAAGAGCAAATCATCAATGGCAAAGCCATCTTCTCTTTCGTGCGGTTATTATTGTTTTTGTTTTATCATCATCTGACATTGTGCCAAATCGTATATAGTTCCTATTACTTATTATTCATTTCAAGCAGAGCTTCGAGATGTTCACGCGAATTCGATAGTCTTGGCACCTTGTTCTGACCGCCAAGTTTTCCGCGAGACTTCATCCATTCGTTGAAGAGTCCTTCGCGAGCCTTCACGATTTCAAGATGCTGGAGCGTGATGTTCTTGTAGCGCTTTGCCTCGTAGTCGCTGTTTATCTCCTGAAGACGCTTGTCGAGAAGGTCTGAGAACTGCTGGAGATCACTTGGTTCCTTCGAGAATTCTATAAGCCATTGGTGGCGACACTTGGCATTAGCATCCATGAAGACAGGAGCTGCCGTATATTCAAGTACCTGAGCGCCAGTCTGTTCGCAAGCGTATTTCAAGCCTTGCTCTGCGTTATCCACTACAAGTTCTTCGCCGAAAGCGTTTATGAAGTGCTTTGTTCTACCGGTGATGATGAACTTGTAAGGATTGGTCTTCGTGAACTTCACAGTATCGCCAATCATGTAACGCCAGAGACCACAAGAAGTGGAAATGAGCATGGCGTAGTTGACTCCCGGCTCTACTCCCCAGAGCGGAACGATTGTCGGGTTCTCCTTGCCAAATTCGCTCATTGGCATGAACTCATAGAAGACGCCGTAATCGAGCATGAGAAGCATGGCTGGGTCTGTCAAATCGCTCTGCAAACCGAAGAAACCTTCCGACGCGTTGTATGTCTCCATATAGTGCATGTCAGGCTTCGTGATGAGCTGCTTGTATTGCTCGCGATAAGGCGTGAAAGCAACACCACCATGGAAGAACACTTCAAGATTTGGCCAAACTTCTTCAAGATGAGTCTTTCCCGTCTTCTCCATGATTACGGTAAGCACGGAAAGCATCCAAGAAGGTACGCCAGAGAGGTTCGTTACATTCTTCGTCATGGTCTCGGCGGCTATCACCTGTCGCTTCACCTCGAAGTCGGAAATGAGCGCAGTCTTCTTCTTTGGCACGCGAACCATATTTGCCAACGGATTGATATTCTCGATGAGAATGGCAGAAAGGTCGCCTACGAGAGAGTTCGGCAGATTATAGTTTGGCGCGTGAGAACCACCAAGAATCATGGCTCTTCCGTCGAATATCTTGCTCTTCGGATTTGACATCAGATAGAGAGCAACGGCGTCAAAGCCTCCTGCGTAGTGGATTTTCTGCAAGCCTTCGTTGGAAACAGGAATGAACTTGCTCTTGTCGTTCGTCGTACCAGAAGACTTCGCATACCACTTCACCTGTCCAGGCCAAAGTATGTCACGCTCTCCACGACGCATTCTGTCGATATAGTCCTTGACTTCCTCGTAGGTATTCACGGGCACATTCTTCGCAAAGTCCTCGTAAGTGTGGATGTTTGCAAAGTTATGCTTCGAGCCATAGAGCGTATCCTTGGCACGATTCACGAGATCGCGAAGCACCTTCTGCTGGAGTTCGGCTCCGAAGTTGTTATGTCGTTCAAGATCATGCTGACGAGCTTTGAACGCCAGCTTGGCAATTTCTGTTATCATTATATTTTGACTTCTAAGAACTCGGATTTATTTTTGAACACGAATTAAACGAATCAAACGAATTCAAACCATCATATCCTTATTCGTGAGATTCGAGAGATTCGTGTTCTCTTAATAATATCGGTGTTCTTAAATCCTTATTTCTTCAAATCTGTCTTGATGAATTCAAGCAGTTTCTCCACAGCATCTTCCTCAGGAAGGTTCTTCATGATACATTCCTTCTGCTTGTAGAGAGATATTTTTCCGCGTCCGGCACCAACATATCCGTAGTCGGCATCTGCCATTTCGCCAGGACCATTCACGATGCAACCCATGATTCCAATCTTCAGGGTAGAGAAGCGCGGGTCGTTCTTTGCTTCCGTGAGGATGGCTTCCTTGATGCGGGCGATTGTTGACTGAAGGTCATAGAGCGTTCTTCCGCAGCCTGGGCAAGAGATGAACTCAGGTTTTGTGAAACGAACGCGAGCCGCTTGGAGGATGCTATCCGCGAGGTTCTTCAGCTCTTCCTTCGTGAAGTTAGGATTCTCTATGACAAGTTCATGCGCACAGCCGTCGATAAGCAAAGCGCCAACAGTCATGGCTGCCTTCAGCTGAAGGTCTTCGAGATCGGATTCTTTGAGGGCTAGGGTGATGGTATCATCCTTGATATTTGCCTTTGCCTCGTGACGAAGCTTTGCGCAATCTTCAATCATCTCCACGAGTTTCTTTGCCACAGGAATCTCGCATTCAGGCTCTTCCGAGAGAGAGACGCGGATTGTGTCGCCAATACCTTCTACCAACAAAGCTCCGATACCTACGGCGCTCTTTATTCTTCCGTCCTCACCTTCGCCAGCTTCCGTTACGCCAAGATGCAGAGGGAAGTGCATATCCTCCTTGTCCATCTGCTCAACGAGAAGTCTAACCGAACGAACCATAACGACTGTGTTGCTCGCCTTAATGGAGATAACCACATTCATGAAATTCTCCTTCACGCAGATGCGAAGGAATTCCATGCAGCTCTCGACGATCCCTTCAGGAGTATCGCCATAATGCGACATTATTCTGTCGGAAAGCGAACCGTGGTTTACGCCGATTCTGATAGCCGTGTTATGCTCCTTGCAAGAACGGAGGAAAGGCACGAAGCGGTCTTCAAGGCGTTGGAGTTCAGCTGCGTATTCCTCTGGGGTATATTCCAGTTGCTTGAAAGTTCGGGCTGGGTCGATATAGTTTCCCGGATTGACGCGAACCTTCTCCGTATGAAGGGCTGCCACATCTGCCACGGCAGGGTTGAAGTGGACATCGGCCACGAGCGGAACATTCACGCCAAATTCCTTCAGACGCTCATGGATAGGCGTAAGGTTCTCAGCCTCACGAGTGCCTTGGGTGGTAAGTCTTACATATTCGCCGCCAGCATCCACGATACGCTTAGCCTGCTGAGCAGAGCCTTCGGTATCCATCGTCGAGGTGGTTGTCATGGACTGAACGCGGATAGGATTATCTCCACCAAGCGGAGTATTGCCAATCTGCACCTCAACGGTCTTGCGACGAGAATAAGAATTGGAATTAGTCATTTTGATTATATATTTTTATCAAGAATTAGTGAATTTGAGAATTTTAACCTGTAGCATTCTTATAAATTCTTTTTGAATTCATCTAAATGTGAGATACCTTCCGGATGGATAAATTCTCTAATTCACAAATTCTTGACAAATAACCTTACTTAACCAAGCATTTATAATCCAAAGCCTTGAGATCCTCGTTTGCCTTGGCAATCTTCTGCGCGAGATTCTTCTTGTAAACGGCGAACTTCTCTGCGAGCTTCTCGTCAGAAAGCGAAAGCATCTGAACAGCGAGGATGGCTGCGTTCATGGCACCATTGATGGCAACGGTAGCCACAGGAATGCCTGGAGGCATCTGGAGGATAGAATAAAGTGCGTCCTGACCATCGAGAACACTACCCTTGATAGGCACGCCGATGACAGGAAGAGTTGTCTCAGCCGCAATAACACCAGGAAGAGCTGCTGCCATACCTGCGCCGGCGATGATAACCTTCACGCCACGAGACTTGGCATTCTTTGCAAAGTCGGAAACTTGCTCTGGTGTGCGATGTGCAGAGAGAGCGTTCACTTCGAATGGAACTTCCATTTCGTCGAGCAATTTCATAGCCTTTTCCATTACAGGAAGGTCGCTAGTGGAACCCATAATTATTGAGATCATATTAAAAGGAGCCCACCCAAGCCCTCCCCAAGGGAGGGATGTTTAAATGCTTTTGCGGGCGGAATTTATATTAGTTTATATTTAAAATTCAGTAAGTTATACTATAAGAAGTTCCCCCTTCGGGGGTTAGGGGGCTTTTTATACCAAAAGTATCGTCACCAAAGCCCCTACGAATCCAACGCAATATCCGCCTACAACCTCTCCGAGAGTGTGCTGACGAAGTATCATTCGGCATGTTCCGATGACGCCTCCAACGAGGTTTACTACGCAGAACCACCAGATAGGATTGAAGTAGAATATGTAGGAGTACGCGATAAGTCCGCCGAGGAAACTACCTATGGCAGCCGTATGCGTGGAGATTTTCCATTTAATGTTTATCAGCGAGCATGTCATCTGTACTATCAAAGCTGCCATGACGACGGCTTTCATCGTATGATGGGCATTGATAGCCGTGAGAATCCAATAGCACGCGAAGTAGCAGATTATGGAAATCATGTATGGCACATGGCGATGCTCCTTTGAAACGAACGGAAGGAACTTCAAGCCGTGAGTCTTGTGATAGATGGAAATGAGCAATTGTGGCATGGCAACCGTAAAGCACCACACAAGAACAAGCACCATGATGCGATAAGAAAGCGGCAGAATACTCAAGACAGAAAACAAGAATAGCGCTGCCAACCCCATAAGAGGCAGGTAGAATGGGCGAAACAAGATTGATATCGCGTGCGCTATTTTCAGTACTATTTTCATTCTTTTCTTAATCGGGCAACCTTTATGCCGAGTCGTTCACGATGTTTTGCTATTGTTCTTCGTGCAAGATTGAAGCCTTTCTCGTTCATGATCTTCGCAATCTTGTCGTCAGAGAGCGGTTTCTTCTTGTCTTCTGCGTCTATTATTTCCCTCAAAGCCGAATAAATCTGCTTGAGAGTATATGAATCTTCGCCTTCGCCATACTGCTGAAGGAAGAAATGCTTCATCGGGTAGATGCCCCACTCCGTCTGCACATATTTGCTCTGGCACACTCTCGAGATTGTCGAGATGTCATAGTCCATCGCAGCTG
Source organism: Bacteroidaceae bacterium (assembly GCA_024401305.1). Classification (GTDB taxonomy): domain Bacteria; phylum Bacteroidota; class Bacteroidia; order Bacteroidales; family Bacteroidaceae; genus Prevotella. The sequence goes on from JAKSLI010000015.1 coordinate 49,107, forward strand.
CCACATCCTTTAGATAGAGTGGTTTGAGGTCGTTGTCATCACCAGAGAGGAAGAACTGCTTCTGGCGTTCCACGATATGCTTCATCGTAATGTAGAGCGTGCGGAAGCGAAGCATGATGAGCTGGATGTAAGCATGTGCTCTTTTCACCCTGTTCTGGGCATAGACATAAGCCTCATATTCCTTCTTGCGAATCTTCTCGCGGTCGAGTCCCTCGTATTTCTTTATGAGGTCCTCAAAGTCTTCTGCTACTGCGAGCGACGGAATCTTGCCATAATTCACGAAGAATGACACATCGTTTTCGTTTGTTTCGACGATGATGTCCGGAGTAATCTGCTGCGAAGCATTCGAGACCACCTCACCAAGACCAGCGCCTGGACGCGGATTAAGTCGGGTTATCTCATGGAAAGCGTCGTCGATGAGTTCCTCTTCCTCGTCAATCTTCCGGTATATCAGTTTCCAGTTCCTGTGGATGAAATCGTCATAATAATCCCTCAGGATTCGCTTCATGATGGTCGTCACAGCCGATTTCTTCCTTCTTTCCACCTGAATGAGCAAACATTCCTGAAGCGAAGAAGCGCCGATGCCTGCCGGGTCGAGCGATTTCAGTTGCTCTATAAGTCTCGTCAACTTCTCCGCGTCAACATCGATGCCTTGGTAGATCATCAGTTCCTCTGCCATGATGATTGGCGATTTCTTGAGAAGTCCGTCATCGTCGAGCCATCCGAGGATGTATTCCATCAACTGCTTTTCCTCTTCGTCGAGCGAAAGCAGATTTATCTGGTCAATGAGTTGTGAGTATAGCGTCTCGCCTTCATTCAGGGTATTCTCCATGATAGAACGCTTGTCGCGAGCATCATTTGGGTCATAGAGCACATCATCGCGATACTTTGAGCCACCAAGATAGCTGTCGTCATCGTATGACATATCCTGTTCCATCTGCGTTTCATCGTTATCATCGCCATTGCTATCCTCACGATTCGACTTGCCGAGTTTCACCTTGCTGCTATTGGTCGTCGAGAGACCTTGCATGTCTGGTGAGGAGAACATGCTTTCCTGATCAGAGGAGTTGCTTGGAAGTTCCCTGTTTCTGGCTTCGCAGAGCGCAGGATTGTCGCGAAGTTCGTTCTGCAAGTCCTGCTCAATTTGGGCGAGAGGCATTTCCAACATGCGCATATATTGCACCTGTTGCGTCTTGAATCTGTGCTGCTGAACTTGCTGCTGATTCTGCGATTGTGTCTGCTCAAAGTCCATATTACCGAGCAAAATTACAGTTTTTTAGACTCTTATCAAAATCTTATCCCATTTTTTAATGTTATTTATGGCTTTCTGCTTTTTATGCTTGATAAGGGTCACACCTACGCCTTTATAAATTATAAATTTATATCCATTTTTCATACAAAAAATAGGGCATCTATATAAAATCAGGCACATAAACCGCGGAATATTTTTAAACCGCAGATTCAACCTAATTTACAGGAAACAATTGGGAACAAATATGTTTTAGGACAGAATGATATAAAAGATTTATAGATGGATTTATGGTAGATTTTAGGTAAGATTCAAGGAGCAACGCGACGCCTCAAAATAAATACTCTCAATCATTTACGCGAGATTTACAACAAGATTTACGCGAGATTTAAATCCTAACGAAGATATCTTTCCATAAATCATGCATAAATATCTTTAGAATGAGATTAAAAAAGGCGCTTCGCTTGAATCTCACCTTAAATCTAACAGAAATCTTACCCTAAATCCTTAAATTCTTTGACTTTGTGCCAAACAGTATATAATTACCAAAATCAAAGAGCATTTGGAGCAATTATCGGATATAAATCGTGATTTTGCAGCTGTTTTTAAGCCGATTTGTTTGGTCATATCAAGTACAAGGCAATAAATTGCCGAAAAAGTAACATATATTAACAAATATTATTAAATTTGCTCCGTGTTATGACACTATTGCATCCATTAGCAAAATGCGGTATTGTATAACCAACCACACACAAGGAACCAATAAATCCGAATAACTAACCCTACTAAATCATAGCATTTTGAATTACCTTAGCATGAAAATAAGATTCGTGTTGCTTCTTTTGGCAACAATTATTTCCAACACAGTATCTGCACAGCGTTTCACAGACAAATTGGATCGTGGACTTGTAGCAGTAAAGACTTCAAGTGGTGTTTTTGTAAGTTGGAGAAACCAGGCTGACGAGTATTACGATGTTACGTATAATCTTTACCGCAACGGAGCAAAGATTGCGTCTAACCTCAACACTTCCAACTATAGTGATGTTGCCGGCAACACAAGTTCTTCTTACCAGGTGGCTGCCGTAGTGCGTGGCGTTGAGCAGGAAAAGTGCCAAGCCATCACACCATGGGCTACTGATTACAAGGAAATCAAGATTCAGCACGACCCTTCTCTCAAATGTACTTACATCCCTAACGACGCTTGTTGTGCCGATGTTGATGGCGACGGCGAGTTGGAGATTCTTCTCAAGCTCACGAACAAGCAGGAATATGAGGGCGGTTATCAGACAAGAACAACCGTAAACGGCGAAAAGGTTTACGAATATGCTATCCTCGAAGTGCTCAAACTCGATGGAACTGTCCTCTGGTGGGTAAACACAGGCGTTAACATGGGTGACTTCCAGAACAACGAGCAGAACATCGTTGGTTACGACTGGGACATGGATGGCAAGGCAGAAGTAGTGATTCGTCTTTGCGAAGGTGCTATCGTTCACATGGCTGACGGCTCTACTTACACAGTAGGCACAGACGGAAAGAACAGCACAAACTATAAGGAATACCGCACACCTGCAGGCGACGGACAGTGGTTCTCACACTGGGGTAACGAATATCTCTACTATTGCGAAGGTGCTACTGGTAAGCCTTACCTCCAGAATGGTGGTCTTTTGAAATACCCTTGCGCTCGTTTTGAGCCAGGAGAATCTGACCTTAACGCTGCATGGGGCGACGGATATGGTCACCGCGCAGGCAAGTTCTTCTTCGGTGCTCCTTATCTTGATGGTCATAAGCCAAGCATTTTCCTCGGTCGTGGTATCTACACTCGTCACAAGTTTGTTGCTCTTGATGTTGATCCTGCTACACACAACCTCACAGAGCGCTGGCGCTGGATGAACAACAGCAACGGTCCTTGGAAGGGACAGGGCTACCACAACTATGGTGTAGCCGATGTTGACATGGACGGACGCGACGAAATCGTCTGGGGTTCTATGGTTATTGACGACAATGGTCTCGGTCTTTCTACTACAGGTCTTGGACACGGCGACGCTCAGCACCACGGCGACTTAGACCCTTATACATACGGACTTGAAGGTTTCTTCTGCAACGAAGACCAGCCAGCCAACAACTACCGTGACCTTACGACATCTAAACTTTACCACCGCTATGCTGCTTCTGGCGATGACGGTCGTGCCATTGCAGGTAACTTCTGCGGAACAGTACCAGGAGCAATGGGCTTCTCTGCTCACGAAAACGCCATCAGTTGTGTTACAGGCAATGTGGAAGGCGCTCTTACAAAGAACGGTGTCGGCATGAACTTCAACTGCTTCTGGGATGGCGACCTTCTCGAAGAGACTTACAACGGTGGTGACAATGCTCCTGGTTCCATTTCAAAGTACAATGGCACTTACTTCAAGGAGTTCACTGGCTCGTTGACAAACAACTCAACAAAGGCTACTCCTTGTTACAAGGGTGACATTCTTGGTGACTGGCGCGACGAATTCATCGTGCGTACACCTAATAATAATATACGCATATACACAACAAGCATAAAGACACAGCATCGCATGGCGTCTCTCTGGTACGATCATCAGTATCGTAACGGTATGGTTTGGGAGCCTTGTGGCTACAACCAGCCTCCTCATGTGTCTTATTTCGTTGGTGAACTTGAGGGCTATACAGCAGCTCCTCCTTCACTTACAATGACTGGTCGTACGGAAGTTTCAAACGGCGGAACAATCTCTGGCACAGGCAAGGAGCTCATCATGCGTGAGACAAACAACATGACTGTAGCTGTAAGCGAAGGCGCTGCTCCTACAAACTTTGTTGACAACGCACCTTCATGGGTTCAGGGTTGGGCACCATCTGAAGTTACAACTGCCAACGACCCAACAAGAATCAAATACACTTACTATACTCACACGCTTACCGGTGGCGCTTTCACAGGTGCAATGAACCTTACAAAGCAGGGCGCAGGCACACTCGTTATGCCTAGCACTACACACACTTACACAGGTAAGACTGATGTTTGGGAAGGACAACTCACACTCGTGGGCAATCTTCCAAACAGCCGTGTATTCCTCAACCGTCACACAGTTCTCAACGCAGAAGGTGAGTTCGGTAAATCCATTGAGGCTTATTACAATGGCGTTATCCGTCCGGGCGGCGAGGAAGCCAAGGCTGCTACCATCTCTTGCGACTCTCTCATAATGCGTTATGGTGCTACAGCAGAACTCGACATCTTCTCTGAAGGTAACGCTTCTGACAAGATTAATGCTAATGTTCTTGTTATCGAGAAGAAGGATTGGACTATCGGCCCTAAGTATCTCGCACCTGTATTCCGCATCAACCACCACGGCATCGGCGAAGATCCTATCGCTGACGGTGTCTATGATCTCGGAACAGTCGGAGAAATCAAGGGCAACCTTTCAAACATCATCATTGAAGGCTTCGTAATGCAGAAGGCCACTCTTTCTCACGAAGACGGAAAGCTCCTGCTCACCGTGAAGAACTTCGACGCAGAACCTGTGACATGGACAGGTGCAAACAGTTCAAACTGGAATGTTGATGCCGACGCGAACTTCAAGTCTAACAACACGGAATCAACAACATTCCTGAACGGCGCTCCTGTAACATTCGACGACAACGCAACTAACACCAATGTTGTGCTCACTTCAAATGTTGCTCCAGCTTCTGTTACCTTTGCCAACGAAACAAAGGCATACACTCTTTCTGGCGACTACATCATCGACAACACACCTGTTCTCACAAAGCAGGGCGCTGGCAAGACTACCATTAATAATATTAATAATGTAGGAAATACTATCATCGAGGGTGGTTCGCTCTACGCAAGTTCACTTGCCAACAATGTGGGCACTGATATGGGTGCGCTCGGAACGAAGGACAAGACAATCACACTCAAGAACGGAGGTACATTCGGTGTTGTAGGTTCTACAGAAGGTGCTCATAAGATTATCTGCTCTACAGGCAACGGTCAGATTGAAGTCCCTTCAAGCTCTACATTCACTCAGACAGGTTCTGTCACTTCTGACAACGGTGGTACACTTACCAAGAAGGGCGGTGGTACCCTTGCACTCAGAGGTTCTCTAACAGCATCTTCATTGACCATCAAGGCTGGTACAGTGGATTACACAGGTTCTGCATACGGCAAGACTGTCTATCTTGAAGGATCGTCAGGCATTTCCGGTTCAGGATTCTTCGGAACTCCATTCAACTTGTCAAACAGTGCAAAGGTTACATACAACTCTGCCAACCGCGTGACATCTTCCAACAGTCTTATCGGTGGCGGTCAGATTACGGTTGTTTGCTATCTTGAGAAGGGTTCAAACTACTATGCTACACGTAACCCTATGCAGCTTAAGATGTCGCAGTTTGAAGGTACTCTCATCCCAGGCTGCAACTATGCTAAAGAAGACGGACGCTTTACTTTCGACACTTCTACAGGTTCCGCAAACTGGACTCTCAACATCCCAGAAAACATCCACGTCCAGAACTCAGGAAAGACTCTCCGCATCGGACAGCTTGCCGGCAAGGGTACTCTCGGAGGTACTTGTACTTTCTCTAACGGAGGTGGTACTTCCGCCGTGAACACATGGCAAGTTGGTAACGACAAGGACTTCACAAGTGCTGTTGTAGTTGTTGACAACGCCAAGCTCACGAAGATGGGAACTGGCAAGATGACAGTTAGCTCGGAATGGACAACAACAGGAGCCGTAAGCGTCAACGAAGGCGAACTTCATGCCAACAGCACAAAGAGCCTCGGTACAGGTGCTCTCACTGTAGCTGAAGGTGCTACATTCTCAGGTCTTTCAAACATGATTTACGCAACTGCCAAGAAGTATCCTATCACTAACAGCTCTGTTACCGTAAGCGGTACTATGCAATGCGGATTGACATCTACTACAACTTCAGGATCATTCTTCTATTTCGGAGCAAAGAAGCTCACCATCAAATCTACAGGTACTTATCGTGTAGGTGTTGACAAGTGTAGCACAGGTGAGTCTTATCCTGGTTGTGCACACATCTTCGGCGATGGAGCAAAGGCTGCCCTTGTGATGGAGGACGGAGCTACTGTAGATGTATTTACTGCAACTACTTACGATCCGGCAGCATCTATTGGCACAGACGAGCAGAAGGCAGACTCTTTCTGCATCTTCAGCGGCTTTGCAACGGTTTCTATTGGCAATGTTAAATTCAACCTCCCTACCCTTCCATCTGGATATTACTGGGACACAACCAAGTTCAAGACTGGCTATCTCTATGTTCGTTACACAGGCTCAGACGCTATTCGCGGAATACAGTCTAGCGAGCAGGTAACCGTGGATATCATTTCTGCAAACGGTAGTCTTGTTGGCACATTCCATAGCACAGCTGGTAATGCCAAGGCTGTATTCTCTCGCAAGCAGCTTTCAAGAGGCGTCTATATCCTCAGAATGAGAAATGCAAAGGGCAAGACTGCAAGCATCAGAATGACTAAATAATCACCAAAAGGTTTTAAAATCGTAAATAAACACAGAATAATTTATTATCAAACGCGAGTTGCACGAGTTACACGAGTTCTTTTATTCTTATAGTCTTTAAAAGTTTCACAAGTTATCTTTGCAGTAAGTAAAACTCATTAATCTTTTATAAACTATAAAAACTCGTGACACTAGTGAAACCCGTGTTTAAATAAAAAAATAAACTTTTTATTAACTCAATATTTTATTAACCTATTAAAAATTCAAATCATGAAAAAGTTTTTACTTTTCACTTGTGCACTGTTTAGTGCCGTGGCTGGATTTGCACAGGAGTATGTTTATACTGCCAATGCAAAGTACAAGCTCAACGGAGCTAGCATTGTATCAAATGTAGTGAATGCTGATTTTGCTGGTTGGAATGTAATTACAGCTACAGAAGGTACTGCCCTCAGTTCTATCTTCGCTTATGCTGACGGTGCTTACGTTTCTCAGCAGACAGTAGCAACAGAAGGTATGTCTTACAACATCGCAGGCATCTCTTCAGGTGATTCTTATGTAGTTGCAGTGAAGATGACTCAGACTGCTGAGACAACTCCTCACAACAGCACTCGTATGGGTCTCGCTTGTACTCACCTCAACCATGACTTCAATGTACTCAGCATCACTGGTACAAACATGGAAGATGCAGAAGACATTGTAGAATGTGCTACTGCTACTGAGATTATGCCTGGTGAAGCTGGCACAACTTACTACTATGCTATCCCAGCTACAGAAGTAGGTCGCAGCTACCAGATCAAGCTCATCGGTTTCTCTACAAACATCGCTATCAACAGCATCGAGGTAATCCCTGCTACTCAGGTTGTTGACGATCGCTCTTACGCTTCTCTTGTTGACTATGCAAACAAGATCATGAACGCTCGCGATTGGGCAGAAGCTGGCAAGGACGTTTCTGGTCTTCAGGAAACTCTCGGCTATGTAAGCGCTCTCACTCCAGAAACTGACCTCGAGGAGGCAGCTGGTATCGTAGAAGGTCTTCAGGACGCTATCAAGGAGTTCCTTGGTGAGCTTGACGACTTCCTCCCTAGCAAGGAGTCTAAGATTCCTGCTCCTGCATCAACATTGAACCTCCAGAAGAAGAACGATATCGGTGGCACTTGGATTGGTTTCGGCGGCGGTGAAGGTCGTGTCCATTCAGCAAAGGCTGACGGTGGTGGCTATTATGACGTAGGTCACTATGCTGGTAACACTGCATGGGGCTTCGGTAGTGGCTGTAACGGTCTTATTTATAAGGTAGATCTTGAGCCAGGTACTTACATCTTCTCTATGAAGGGTCGCGCAGTATCTCGCGAACAGGGTACATCTTCTTGCTGGTGTGAAAACCAGGGTCTTTCTTGTGCTTACGGTGTAATGTATATCCGTCCAGTAGGCACTGACGAGGAAGAAGCTAACATCGTTAAAACTGACGCAGAATACGAAAAGAGCAAGGCTCTCGCATTCGAGCAGTTCAACATGAGCCCAATCAACTACGAATTGCATTCAATCGCTGTTACTGTAACAGAGGCTGGCACATACGAGTTCGGTTACAAGACATACGCTCAGGATCACTACGGCGAGACTAAAAACGGTGGTTCATTCTATCCACTCGACGCAGCTATCTATGCTAAGACTAACGCTAAGTACACTAAGGCTCAGTATGCTTACGAAGAGGACGTTCGCGGACAGATCCAGGCTGGTCTCGACAACATCCAGACAGCTAAGGACAACCTCGCTAACGCTGAGAAGTACTGGGGCAAGGCCGACCTCCAGGCTGCTCTCGAGGCTGCTGAAGCTGCAATCGCAGCATACGCAGCAATGGATCAGGATGCTATCATCGCTACATACGATGGTGACATCTACGACAAGGATAAGGGTCTTGAAGTGATTTCTGACGTTGACGGTGAGTCATACGCTCGCCTCCTCGCTTCTGAGGTTTACCGTACAGTAGTTAAGGACCTCATCGCTGCTAACACTGCATTCGCTAACAAGAACGCTGTTCTTGAAAGCCTTGACAAGGCTATCGCTGATGCTGAGGCTGCACTTGAATTCCGTATCTACGACAAGGCTACTGGTAAGTCAGCTCTCGAGGCTGCTATCAAGGAAGCTAAGGCTATGCTCGCTGACATGAAGACTAAGGAGTACTCAGAGGATGAGGTTGATTCAACTGATGACGGAAACGTTGTAGTAATCTCTAAGGGTAACAAGACTATCGTTAACGAAATGGTTGACAAGCTCAAGAACGCTGTTGACGAATTCAAGGCTACTATCCCTGCTTCTGCAGTAACTGTTCTTGCTGACATCGACTTCGAGGCAGTTCCTGTAGCTGTTGACCCAACTGCTGACCTCGCTACTGCTAACGGCGAAGCTACTCTCGCAGGTGCAGTTAACTCTATGTTGATGACTTCATTCACTGCTTCTGACAACGCTGCTTCTATCAACAATGCTTGGCAGATTGGTTACTGGTCTAACGGTGAAGACATCCGCGCAGGTATCGTTCACGTTGGTAACGGTCAGGGTATCGTAGAGATGGAAGTTCCAGCTGACGCTTACGGAACTGACGTTATCCGCGTTTCTATGGACTGGTGGTTCGGCTCTCTCAACAAGGGTTATGTAGGTTTCTATCTTAAGGATGCTGAAGATGCTAACGTAGGTGGCTTCTACTTCAGCCCATACGATAACGCAAGCGAATATGACCCATGTTCTATCCGTGCTACAGGTTATGTAGCTAAGGGTAAGAGTGGCGTTGAGAACGACCAGATCTGTATGGATGACGACAAGACTCACATGGAGTACGTAGTTGACTGTGGTAACAAGGTTATGTACGCTATCTCTAACACTCCTAAGGGTGTATATCAGACAGTTCCTGTAGCTCTTGACAGCGCTAACCCAATTGCTAAGTTCGTCTTGACGTCTAACTACACTAACATGAACCGTCGTACTTGGTTCGACAACCTCAAGATTGAGCGTATCGCTGCTGATCCTAACACAGTTACAGCTATCCAGAACGTAGTTAACCGCAAGGCTATTTCTAACGCTATCTACAACCTCGCTGGTCAGCGCGTTGACGCTAACTACCGTGGTGTAGTTATCAAGAATGGCGTTAAGGTTATGCAGTAATAACTAACATTCTTCGCCCAATGATGAATCATTTCATCATGAAGGCATAATATTTCAGGGACAGGCATTTCAGATGTCTGTCCCTGATTTTTTTTGTTGAGTTACCGTCGATTACGGGTTGAGTTACCGTGAGTTTTGGGTCAAGTTACCGTGAGTTTTGAAATTATCTCTATGAGTTATGAAATTATCTCCGTGAGTTTTTGAGTTTTTTCCAGAGGAATTTTATCGAAAATCCGTCACCCGTCACCATCACACCGTAACAGTCTGATAATAAACAAAATAGACCCGTGATAGATCATCTTGACCCGTCACCACCCGTCACCACCCATCACAGAAATTTTCGGCGTGACAGGTTTGTGATAGATGCGTGACAGGTTGTGACGGGTTTTTCTTCAACAAAAACTCTATCGCATTAATTATCAGTATCTTACAGCGCATGCGTGACAGGTGACAGGTTTTTCGAGAAATTCT